>WFVP01000225.1 GCA_015491595.1 Anaerolineales bacterium | reverse complement strand
GGGGACCCCACGGTGCTCAGAATGGTGCCCTCGTCGTTGAGCAGCAAGACGCCGTGGGCCTGGAATTCTTGCAGGATGTTCTGCAGCACCCGTTGCAAACGTTGTGTGGCCCGGGTCTTGCGGGTTTCGGGATGGAGCAACCCGGTTCCCTGTCCCGGGAGCAGGCGTTCGATGTGCTCAACCAGCTCCTGGGGATGGAAGGGCTTGAACAACAGGGCATCCACACCCAGGCGGTGCAGGGCTCCCTTGGCCTGACGACGGTCCCAGCCGGTAATCACGATGATGGGCGTTCCGGGACAGATGCGCCGAAACCGGCGGATGAACCGGTCCCCCGACAGGCCAGGCAGGCCCAGGTCGACCACCAGAAGGTCCGGATTGTACTCCAGGGCCTCCAGCAGGGCCTCTTCCGCGGAGGGCACCGTGGTCACCTCCGCGCTGTCCCGGAAGTGTTTCTCGATGATTTCTTTCACCATGCGGGCGGTTTCCTGCCGGTCTTCCACGACCAGGATGCGATGGGCGCTCATCCCTCTGTCTCCCTGGGTCGGACGTCCTTATCCGCTCCCTTTGGTTCGCCGTCCCCGACGCTTGGGGGTCAGGAGCCGCCGTCGGTAGTAGCTTCCCACGCCGTACAGCAGACGCTGTCGGAACATCTGGGCCTGGCGTTCCGAGGCCGGCTCCCAGACGGTCAGCCACTTCTCCACGTGCTTGGAGACCTTGGACCAGGGTTGTTTTTCCTTGCCCCAAGCCGTGAGTTGTTGATGCCACTCCTCCAGGCGTTGGCGCATGCGCGGGATGTCCTGTTCGGGTTCGATGAGGCCCTCCCGACCGCTCACGATGAAGTAATGGCCGTATTGTTCCAGCATTGTGTCCAGGGCCTGTATCCAGGCTTCCAGGTCGGCTTCGGCCAGGAAGGGGGGTTCCTTCAGCACCACCGCGTCGCCTACGAAAAGCACCCGCAGGTGGGGGATTTCCAGCCAGCTGGCTCCGGGCGCCGGGCCGGGCCGGTGGTGCACATACACGGGGGTGTCCCCCAGGTACAGGCTCAGATGGTCGGTGAAGGCCACATGAGGCCGGGGCCACTGGGGCGATTGCAGAGTGGGACAGGTTTCCCACGCCTCCCCCCGCTTTTCCGTGGTGGGGCGGAAGTAGGAGGCGTGTTGGTGGAACCACTGGGCCGTGGCTTCGTGGACCACGATGGTGCCGTTGACGATGCTCGCGCCCAGGGTGCGGTCGGGATGATGGTCCAGGAGCACCAGAATGCGGTCCGGGAAGCCGCCGTTCATGGCCCGGATGGCGTGTTGCCAGGTCTGCGCGGCATCCGGACAGGGCGGCGCGTCAATAAGCACGATGCCACGGGCCAGCACTGCCAACCCCAGTACCGGTCCGGGGTAGCGGTCTTCGATGTACACCCGGGACGCAATCTCAATCATGCCAGCCGTCCTTCGCCCAAAGGGTAAAAGGCATTATACCCGAGGTTGAGAAGCCCCCTTGCGGTCGCCCAGGGATGGGACGGGGACGTGGAGGACAGGACCCGACCGTCCCCCCGTCCCCGCCGGGCATCCCACGTCTTCAACTCCCGCTTCGCGGCCGCCTGTCCGGTGGCGCTACGGACAGGGCGCGTCGGGGTCGGCCAGGTCGGTCCACCGCAGCTCTTTGCCCTTGGGTATGTCCCGCAAGGCCTTGGTGCCGATGACCCGGTCGATTTCCCAGGGCTGGATGGCCCCGGGTGTGTTGGGCCGCAAGATGTCAATCATCTCCCGGGTCAGGATTTCGCCCGCCTTGATGTCCCGGGCCGCCCGCAGGCAGCGGCGCTGGACGATGTAAGTCTCCTTCTCGTTGTCCGTGATGAACTTGTCCGTGGAGCCCAGGGCCCGTTCCAGGCGTCGGGTTTCCTTGACCATGAGCTCCCACTCGTCCGGCGGCGTGGCGAACTTGTGGTCGGGGCCTTCCCGGGTGGGGTCGTCGGTGAAATGGCGCTCGATGACCCGGGCGCCCAGGGCCACGGCACCCAACACGGTGGCCAGTCCCCGGGTGTGGTCGGAAAGCCCCAGCACCACATCGGGCCACATCAGGCGGTAGGTCTTGAGGACATTCAGATGGATGTGGTCGAAGTTCTCTTCCTGACCCGTATAGTTGGTGTTGCATTGCATGAGTACGATTTGGTTGTTCACCTGCTTGACCATGCGCACGGCCCGGGCCACGTCGCTGATGTCCGCCGCGCCCGTGGCCATGATGATGGGCTTGCCCTTCTTGGCCATGTAAACCAGCAACTCCGGCCAGGACATGAGCCCCGAGCCCGCCTTGTACACGTCTACATAGGGCTCCAGATGGTCCACCGCGCCGAAGTCATATGGCGAGGAGAAGAAGTCAATGCCCACTTTGTCGGCCTCTTCCTTGAGGACAGGCGTCCATTCCCAGGGCAGGGAGGCCTCTTCGTACACCTCATAAACGGATTTCTTCCACTCGGCCTGGTGGCTGAGCTGGCGGCCCAGGGCTTTGAAGCCGTAGTCGGAGACGATGTACGGCGCGCGAAAGTGCTGGAACTTCACCGCGTCCGCGCCGGCTTCCTTGGCCAGTCGAATGAGCATTTTGGCCCGTTCCAGGGAACCGTCGTGGTTGGCCCCGATATCGGCGATGAAATACGTGGGATAGCCGTCGCCAACCCAGCGATTGCCAATGCGAATGGCGGGCATCGTGACACCTCCGTTTCTACATTTCAGGTTGGTGCAAGAATTATACCCCTGTGATTCGTTCCACAAAGTTGGCCAGGATTTGAAGTCCCACCCGCTGGCTCTTTTCAGGATGGAACTGCACGCCAAAGATATGGTCTTTCTGGACGATGCTGGCGTATCGAAGACCGTAATCCGTTTCGGCCACCACAGGAGCATCCGAAGCGGGCACGCAGTAGTAACTGTGGTTGAAGTACACGTACGCGCCGGAGGGGATGCCGGTCAGCAGGGGAGATGTTTTGCGAATCCAGATTTGGTTCCAGCCGGTGTGGGGGACTTTCAAGCCGGGTTGGTCGGGAAAGCGGCGCACCTCTCCCGGCAGCAGGCCTAACCCCGCGTGGGTGCCCAGTTCGTAACTCACCTCGAACAAGGCCTGCATGCCCACGCAAATGCCCAATAGGGGCACGCCGCGGGCCAGGGCCTCGCGAACCGCTTCCTCCAGGCCGTGCTTTCGGAGGCCCGCCATAAAATCGCCAAAGGCCCCCACGCCGGGAAGCACCATTTTGGAGGCCCGGCGCACGACCTCGGGGTCCTGGGTGCGATGCACCCGGGCACCCACCTTCTCCAGGGCTTTGTGCACCGAGTGCAGGTTCCCCACGCCGGCATCAATCAGCACCACTTCGTTCATCTTGACGGCTCCTGCGCTTGGAAGATTCGGCCCCTTTCATTCCCATTCAATGGTTCCCGGGGGTTTCGTCGTAATATCGTACACCACGCGATTCACACCGGGCACTTCATTCACGATGCGGGAGGCTACACGCGCCAGCAGTTCGTGGGGCAGGGGCGCCCAGTCCGCGGTCATGAAGTCCTCGGTGACCACGGCCCGGAGCGCGACCACCTCTTCATAGGTGCGCTGGTCGCCCATGACGCCCACCGCGCGCACGGGGAGCAGCACCGCGAAGGCCTGAGAGACGGGTTGGGGCCCCTTGCGGCGAGGAGGACCCAGGTAACCCGCGCGGCGCAACTCTTCGCGAAAGATGGCGTCGGCCTCTCGCAGCACGGTCAGGCGTTCTGGGGTCACCTCGCCCAGGCATCGCACGGCCAGTCCCGGTCCGGGGAAGGGTTGTCGCCAGACGAGTTCTTCCGGGAGGCCCAGGGCCAGGCCCAGGCGGCGCACTTCGTCCTTGAAAAAGTACCGCAAGGGCTCCACCAGGGTGAAGCGCATGTCCGGCGGAAGCCCGCCCACATTGTGATGGGTTTTGATGCGGGCGGCATGGCGTCGTTCCGGTGCCCGGGACTCGATGACGTCGGGGTAAATCGTTCCCTGCACCAGGAAAGGCGGATGCCCCACCGCGCGCGCCTCCTGCTCGAACACCCGGATGAAGGTCTCCCCGACAATACGCCGTTTCTCTTCGGGGTCGGTGACGCCCCGTAGGGCGTTCAGGAATTCTTGCGAGGCATCCACGACCCGCAGGGGCACGCCCAGAACGTCCCGCAAGACCCTTTCCACCAGTTCCCGTTCACCTTTGCGCAGCAGGCCGGTGTCCACAAAGACCGCGATGAGTTGGTCCCCCACGGCCCGATGCACAAGGGCCGCGGCTACAGTGGAATCCACCCCTCCGCTGACCGCGGCCAGCACCCGTTCCCGGCCCACTTTTTGACGAATTTCGTCAACCAGCCGGGGAATCCAGTTCCCGGGATGCCAGTTGGCGGTCACGCCACATACATGCACGGCGAAACGGCGGAGGATGTCCGGGCCGATGGGGGTGTGCTGGACTTCGGGGTGAAATTGCACGCCATAGTACCCCCGCTCCACGTCCCCGATGGCGGCGTAGGGGCTGTGTTCTGTCGAGCCCAGGACCTGGAATCCGGAAGGGATAACCTCGACCCGGTCGCCGTGGGACATCCAGACCTGGTGACGTCCCGGAGGAATGAGGGGGTTCTCTCGGGGGACCTCCAGCCAGGCCAGGCCGTATTCCCGCCGGGGCGCGGGCGCCACCTGGCCACCCAGTTGATGCACCAGGGCCTGCAGGCCATAACAAATCCCCAGAATAGGGAGGCCGCTCTGGAAGACGTATTCGGGAATCCGGGGCGCGCCGGGCTCGTATACGGAAGCCGGTCCGCCGGAGAGCACGAACCCGCGGGGTTGCAGGGCCATCACCTCGTCCGGAGCCGCGTCCCAGGGGAAGAGCTCGGCGTAGACGCCCTGCTCCCGCAGGCGCCGGGCAATGAGTTGGGCATACTGTCCGCCGAAGTCCAACACCACCAGGCCTTGGGTCTGTTCCATACCGAACGTCCTCGCATGGGGGCTATGGGGTGCTTGGGGTCGCGGTGCCCGTCGGCGTGGCGGGCAGCGGCGTGCCGACCTCGATGGTGACCTCCACCTGAGGCGGCAGGATGGCCTTCACTTCCACATCCTTCAGGAAGACTTCCACCTTGACCTCCAGGGTGTGGGTTCCCGGCTCCAGGTCGGTGACGTCCACATAGGCCCGCATGGATTCCTCGGGCTTGAAGTTCTTGAGCACCACCACCGGTCCCAGCAGGATGACGTCCACCGTGGGGGGAGAAACGGTGGCGCGGTGGTTGGGGGACAGGCCCACCACCTCCACGGGGAGCTGCACGGTGACGGAGGTCTTCACCGGCTGGACGGCGATTTGCACCAGGACCTTGTCTTCCCCCACCACCTGAATGTCCTCCGGCAGCTTCAGACCCACCCGTAATTCCACATCTTCGGTGACGCCTTCGATGTTCACCGGCTCCGTCTCCACGAAACCGGGAATCTCCAGCACCTTGGTGGGGTTCGGCGAGAACAGGGTGACCACCGGCGGATACACGGCGATGTTGGCGATGAGGTATCCCGTCGCGGGCTGGCCTTCCAGGACCACCCGTACGGAGACGTCGCGATATCCGCCCAGTTGCTTGACGGGCAGGGTGACCTGCACCTGATTGGGGGTCACGGTGACCTCTTCCACCGGCAATCCCCGTTCGTCGTAGGCCCGTACCTCCATGACCCGCTCCAGGGTGGCGCGCAAATCCTGGACGAAGAGGCGGGCCCGCACGGTCTTCACCCGTTCCACCGCGCTTCGCGGCCCTTCCACGCGCACCTTGTCCGGGTTGATTTTCAGGTCGCCGAACTGGTAACCCACCGCGGGTTCCCCCTGGATTTCGATTTCCACGGGGAAGGTCTTGCTCATGCGCTCTTCCAGGACGACCTCCACCTCCCGGGGTTCGTAGTCTTCAATCAGCACGGGTTGGGCGTTGACCCGAATCTGGATGGGGATGGAATAGGTGCCCGGTCCCAGCCCCGAGAGGTCGATGTACGCGCGGACGCCCCGCTCTGCGATGAGTCGGGACCAGACGCTCTGGGGAGCCCGGATTTGCACCCGGATGCCCGTTGGGAGCTCGCTGGTCATGATGAGGTTGGGGTCCTTGCCGATGACCTCCAGGACCACGGGGTACGGATAGGGCTGGCTGAGGTTGGGGTCTCCGCTGACTTCAGCCACCACCCAAATCATG
>WFVP01000224.1 GCA_015491595.1 Anaerolineales bacterium | reverse complement strand
CCAGCGCTCGGTGACCTCATCCAAACGGGTACGCAAGAGTTCATTGATGGCCTCCCGCTGGGACAGGACCTCATCCAGCATCATGCCGCCGATGACGGCCCGCAGGGTGGTCGTGGCCATGCCCTGGGCCGCGCTTTCAAAATCCTCCACCTGCATGACGCTCTGCAAGGGGTCCAGCACCTTGTAGTACCAGATGAAATCCACCGAGATGGACGCGTTGTCCTTGGTGATGCAGGTCTGATGAGGAATTTCCCGCACCCGCTCTCGCAGGCTCACCCGAATGCCCCGGTCGAGGATAGGAACGAGAAAGACCAGGCCCGGGCCTTTGACGCCAACGACCCGTCCCAAGCGCAGGACCACGAGGCGCTCCCATTCCCGCACGATTTTGATGGCCTGGGTGAGCACCCACAGGACGAAGAGGGCGAGGCCAAGGACAAAACACAAGAAAACGACGGTCATGGCGCCTCCTCCTGGGAAACGGGGGTCGAGGGTTGTCCGAAGGTGGTGGCCGGATGATGGACCGAGTCCAGGTCAAATGCGGCCAGATGAACCAGTTCCTCCGGACGATACCCATGCTCCAACAGATATTCCCGCCGGGGCTTGAGGGCACCCGTAGGACATACTTCCACGCACTGACCGCAGAATACGCAAGTGCTCTCGGGCATGGCGATATGGAAGAAAGTTGCGATGCGGGTATGGAAACCGCGGCCAGCCAACGTCAGGGCAAAGGTGTACTGTGCATCCTCGGCGCAAATCTGCACGCACCGCCAGCAGAGCACGCACTTGCTGTAATCCCGCACGTACATGGGATTATCGTCAATGAGGGGATAGGTGCGGGTCTCTACAGAGCCCAGGATGGAGGGGTCCACATCATACTCCGCCATCCACCGTTGCAACTCGGGGTCCTCCGACACATCCGTGGCCGAGGCCAGGAGCAGGAGGATGGTGCGCCGCGCCCGGTCCACCCGCGGGCTCCGGGTAAAGACTTCCATACCTTCCCGGACCTGAACCACGCACGCGGGTTGAAGCAGTCGCGCGCCTTCCACTTCCACCACACACAACCGGCACAGCCCATTGGCCGTCAGGTGCGGGTGGTAGCATAGGGTGGGGATGTCCTTCCCCAGCCGACGCGCAGCCTCCAAAATGGTGATCCCCGCGGGCACGGTCGTTTCCTGACCGTCAATCCGAAGGGCAACCCTTTCCGTGGTCATGGGTGTACTCCGGGGGTATTTTGGATAAGTGTACCATAAGGTGGTTTTTCCCGTTCCGCTTTTCAATGTCCAGGGTGCACTCAAAAGTTACCGAAGTGGGAGAAAAGGTGGTGCCACTTTGGAAAGGCACCCAGCGTTTCGTACAGGTCTGTCTGGGTCCGGGACCCCGGATGAAGAGAGAGATAATGCAGCAAGCGGCTTCGCCGCTTGCTGCATTATCTCTTCTTTACTCCTGCGGTCCAGGGCCTAGCCAGACCTGTGCGCTCCAAAAGGAAAAGGCCCGCTTGCAGAGGTGGTCCAAACTTTCGGTCCATAAAGGACCGGCTGATTTCAGCAACATCTGCATGCACCCATTGTCCTGAGGGTGCACCCAAAAGATTCCGAAGATTTCGAAGAGAAGGTTATGCCGCCCGGAAAGGGCCCAGCGTTTCGCACATTGACCTGGACCCCTCCCCCGCTTATCATACAGGCAGGAACCGCCCGGCTGAGGAGGAAGGCCATGGAGAAGGTACGTCGCGGTCGTTATTTCGAAGAGTTCGAGCCCGGTCAGGAAATCGTCACCCAGGGCCGCACCATCACGGAAACGGACGTGGTGAACTTTGCGGGCCTTTCGGGGGATTACAACCCCATCCACACCGACGAAGAATACGCCCGCAAGACGCCCTTCGGGCGTCGCATCGCCCACGGTTTGCTGGTGGCTTCCGTCATCTCCGGCCTGGCCATGCAAACGGGCCTGCTGGACGAGACGGTCATCGCCTTCCGGGAAATTCGGGACTGGAAGTTCGCCAAGCCCGTGTATATCGGGGATACGGTGCACGCGGTGCTGCGCATCGAGGGCACCAAGCCCCTGCCCCGCCTGGGCGGCGGTGCGGTGGACATCCGCATCACCGTCAAGAACCAGCATGGGGACACGGTCATGCGGGGGGTCTGGACGGTTTTAGTGGCCTCCCGCCCTCAGGAGGAGGCGTCCTCAGCATGATGGTGCCCCCTCTCCCACGGGACCCCGACGAGGAACCCGGTGCAGGCCCCGAGGGCGACCCGGAACCCACCCGGCGCTCCTCCTCTGGAAAAGCGGAAGGGGCGTCGCGCAATGTCCGCCCTCCCCGGCGGCTCGATGCCCACGGCTTCCCTCTGCCCGAACGGGAAGTGAGGGTTCCTGCCCGAACCCCTCGGGCGAGACGGACGGCGAAAGCCGTCGGGGCATCGCGGAAGACCCCATCCCGTCCCATTCATTGGCGTCGGGGGTTGGGGTGTTGCCTGCAGGGTTGCTTCCTCATCGGCGTTCTCTTCATCCTGGCCCTGGGATGGGTCCTGGCCTGGGGCATCTCCCGGTACTACGCCATCGCCTCCACCCTGCCGCCCGTGGATGACTTGCGCAACCGGGCCTCCACCTTTGAAACCACCCGCATCCTGGACCGGGAGGGGAACCTGCTGTATGAAATCGTGGACCCGCGGGCCGGACGCCGCCGATATCGCCCCTTGAGCGGCATTTCCCCCTACATGATTGCTGCCACCATCGCCACCGAGGACAAGAACTTCTATCGCCATCCCGGCTTCGACCCCATCGCCATCCTGCGGGCTTTATGGGTGAACTTCACCACCGGGCGCATCGTGAGCGGAGCCTCCACCATTCCCCAGCAGGTCGCCCGCATGTTGCTCTTGAGTCCGGAAGAACGAGCCCTGCGCACGTATGAACGAAAAATCAAGGAAATCATCCTCGCGGCCGAAATCTCCCGGCGTTACTCCAAGGACGAAATTCTGGAACTTTACCTGAACGAGGTCTACTACGGCAACCTGGCTTACGGTGTGGAAGCCGCGGCCGAGACCTACTTCCACACCACCGCGGACCGCCTCACCCTGGCCCAGGCCGCCTTCCTGGCAGGTCTGCCCCAGGCCCCGGCCGTGTACGATGTCTACACCAATCGCGAGGCAGCCCTCCAGCGGGCCCGGCAGGTGCTGTACTTGATGTACGAGGTCAGCCAGGAACAGGGTTGCATCCAGGTAGGGAAGACCGCCCAGTCGGTATGCGTCACCGCGGAAGATGTGGCCCGCGCGGCCGCGGAACTGGAACTCTACGACTTCCCCCCACCTCGCTTTCCGATGAAATACCCCCACTGGGTGCTCTATGTGCGTCGCCTCCTGGAAGAACAGTTCGGTCCCCAGGCCCTTTATCGCTCCGGATTCACCGTATACACCACCCTGGACCCCAAACTTCAGGACCTGGCCCAGGACCTGGTACGGGAACAGGTGGAAACCCTGGGACCGAAACACAACCTCACCAACGGCGCGGTGGTGGTCATCCGTCCCTCCACGGGGGAAATTCTGGCCATGGTGGGTTCCGCCGACTTCTACAACGAAGACATTGACGGCCAGGTCAACATGGCCCTGGCCCCCCGGCAGCCGGGCTCATCCATCAAGCCCTTCACCTACGTGGCCGCCTTTGAAAAGGGATGGACCCCCGCTACCCTGCTGTGGGACGTTCCCTCGGAATTTCCTCCTTCCGGGGCTCCCAATGACCCTCGACCGCCTTACAAGCCGGTCAACTACGACCGCAAGTTCTGGGGTCCCT
>WFVP01000223.1 GCA_015491595.1 Anaerolineales bacterium | reverse complement strand
GGCGTAATAGAGCCGCGACCATCCGAGACTGCGGTAATACGCCACCCGGGGATGGAACCACAACCATCCCAGGGCGAATCCGAGAGCGAACAGGCCGAGGAGCCATGCCAGAGGTCGTTGGCGCATGGACGTTCACGCTCCTGGGGGTTTAATCCGAGGCCAGGCATGACGGGTGAACAGCACGGCGGCAGCCAGCAGACCCACATGGCCGACGAAACGCAAGCCCACGTTCCGGGCGAACACCCCCCAGATGCCCAGCACCAGGCCGCCGTTCAGCAGCGTCCAGACCCAAGGAATGAGCTCCGAACGGGGGCGCGCGGTCCAGAAACGGGGGAAAATCCAGAAGCCAATCCCCCAAATGAACTGAGTGAGCCATCCGAAGAGCATGGACTCCACATGCCAGGCCCGATAAACCCAGGGCACGCCCCCCATCGCCTGGCCTTTGGTGGCCAGCATCCACGCGCCCCAGGCGCCTCCCAGCAGGAGGTACACGAAAGACGACACCACGTAAATTGCCGTCCACCGGGGCATGTCACTTCACCTTGATGCGTAAGGACATGTTCACCACAAAGGCCAGCAGACCGAGCCACTGGGCCACCGAGGAAATCGCGAACACCGTCCGGGCCCAGGGAGCAACCCAAAAGGTGGGAACGGGCTCCACCGCCAGACGCAATACCAGGCCCAGGTTGAGGGCGCCGTAGGACAGGGCCATGAGGCTGTCGTATCCTCGGGGCCGTTCCCGGGTGTACTTGGGGAACATCCAGTAGGCGATGCCGATGATGAGTTGCAACACCCAGCCCACGAGGAAGAGATGCAGGGCCGTTTGGTAAGGGGAGAAATTGTTCCATCGCAACAGGGAGGCCAGGTCCGTCAGGGCCAGCAGCCCCACGGCCAGCACCGCGTAGACCAGCGAGGTCTTGACGAACAACCGGGTGTAGAAAGGCATGGACGGCTCCTTTTCCCTTGGCACCGAAATGGTGTGTTCTGTATTGTACCCCCGGGGCCCAGGATGCGAATAGGGAGAACCGCCCACCTGGCGTCTCGGGAGTCTGCCCTTGGGATGGGAGCCCAGGCAAAGCCCTCGCATTTCGCTTGGATCTGACCCGGGCTCCATTTTCGAACACGCCCCAGGGTTTTTGCACGTTCTTATACCAACTCGTCTGCCAAGTGAGACAATGGAAGGAAGTTCGGCACAAAGGGCAACCCAGCCATGGGATGATGCAACCCGATGTCCGTTCGCACCATCTCTTTTCCTTCATGCAAATTATGGAGGAACTTTTGCAAATCTGCACAGGTCTTTTCGGGCACCGGGCCGTTGGTATAAAAATAACTTGAGGGGGCGGCGAAGCCGCCCCCTCAAGTTATTTCTTTTTCCCGCGGTCCCGCGCCCGATTCGGGCTACGCTACCATTGTCCCACATGATGGGAGAATTGGTATAAGAACGTGCAAAAACCCTGGCTCAGGGGATGCGCTCAATCAAAAGTTGCCGAAGTGGGAGAAAAGGTGGTGCCGCTTTGGGAAGGCGCCCAGCGTTTCGCACAGGTCTGTCTGGGTCCGGGACCAAAATTCGCCGTCGGCGGTCGGCGGACGGCCGTCAGCCATTCTACGGTCCCGGACCCAGCGCGTCGTCCACTTCCCCCAGTTGCTCCAGGTAGGTGAAGACTTTGCGGGCCTCTTCCTCGTCAATCCGGCTGATGGCGAAACCCACGTGGACCACGACGTAATCCCCCACCTGGGCTTCGGGGACGTAGGCCAGGCAGACCTCTTTGAGCACGCCTCCGAAACGCACCTTGCCCATACGCAGGCCGGAGATTTCGTCCTGCCAGATTTCTACCACTTGACCGGGTACGCCAAGGCACATGGGAACCTCCTGATGTCGGCAGTCGGCAGTCCGCAGTCCGCAGTCCGCGGTCGGCGGTCAGCGGACGGCGGTTCGGCGCGCGGCCGCGATGGCCACCTGGCCCAAGCTGAGGCCGCCGTCGTTGGGCGGGATGCGTTGGTGGTAAAGCACGGTGAAACCGGCCGCTTCCAGGGCCTCCTGGGCCCAGGCGGTCAGCAGGCGGTTCTGGAACACGCCGCCGGTAAGGACCACCCGCTCGACCCCCACGTAACGGGCCGTTTCCACCAGGACCTGCACCAGGGTCCGGTGGAACCGACCGGCCATGACGGCCACGGGTTTGCCCTGCCGCAGGTCGTGGAGCAGGGCCTCCAACATGGGCGTCCAGTCCCAGACCAGCCCGGTTTCGGTTTCCTCTCGCTCTACAGGATAGGCCTCTCGCACCGCGGTGTCGGCCACGAACTCCAGGGCCATGGCGGCCTGGGCTTCGAAGGAAACCTCCTGGTGCAGGCCCAGGAGCGCGGCCACGCCGTCGAACAGACGTCCCATGCTGGTGGTGAGGGGCGCACGGAAGCCCCGCTCCAGCATACGGGCCAGCACCCGGCGTTCCTGGGCCGTCAGGGCCCGGATGGGGGCCAGGTCATCCCGCTCCAGGGCCGCAGGGCCCCACATCTCCCATAGCAGGGCCAGGGCCACCCGCTTGGGGGCCTTAATCGCCGCGTCGCCGCCGGGCAGGCGGAAGGCCCGCAGGGTGGCCACCCGCCGGTAGTCCCGCTCATCGCCCAGCAGGAACTCGCCGCCCCAAACCGTGCCGTCGGGGCCGTAGCCCGTGCCGTCCCAGGTGGCGCCCAGGGCCGGGCCGGGGAAGCCGTGTTCGGCCAGACACGCGGCCAGATGGGCGTGGTGGTGCTGGACGGCCATCACCCGCCGCGGCTCGCCCTTCCAGGGCCAGTCCTTCCGGGACTGCCGCTCCCGCACCCACCGGGTGCTGCCGTAATCGGGGTGCAGGTCGTGGACCACCGTGCGGGGATGGACCTCGTAGAGGGTCAGCAGGTCCTGAAGGACCCGCTGGAAGGTCGTTAAGGTTCGGGCGTCGTCCAGGTCCCCGATGTGTTGGCTGACGATGACCCGGTCCTCCACGCTCACGGCCACGGTGTTCTTGAGTTGTCCACCCACGGCCAGGATGGGCTCGGTGGAGTGGGGGAGGAAGAAAGGCAGGGGAACGTACCCCCGCGCCCGGCGCAACACCTGGACCTGCTTGCGCACGACCTGGACCACGCTGTCGTCCACGTGGCGGGCAATGGGACGGTTGTGCACCAGGAAGGCGTCGGCCACGGGGCCCAGGCGTTCCAGGGCTTCCCTTTCGTCGGTGCAGATGGGCTCGTCGGTGCGGTTGCCGCTGGTGGCCACCAGGGGGCCGCCGTGTTCCCGCAGGAGCAGGTGGTGCAGGGGGGTGTAGGGCAGCATGACGCCCAGATAGGGGTTGCCCGGCGCGACGTTCTCGGCCACCGGGGCCCCCGCGCGGCGGGGCAAAAGGACGATGGGCGCCTGGGGGGAGCGCAGCAGCGCGGTTTCCTCCGGGGAGAGGTGGCACAGGGCGCGGGCCTGGTCCAGGTCCCGCACCATGAGGGCGAAGGGCTTGTCCTTGCGGGGCTTGCGTTCCCGCAAGCGGGCGACGGCCTGAGGGTTGCGGGCGTCCACCATGAGGTGAAAGCCGCCCAAACCCTTGACGGCCAGAATCCGTCCTTCGCGTAGCCATCGCACCGCCCGTTGCAGGGCCTCTTCCCCCAGGGCCTGCAAGCCCCAGGGACCCTGGCGAGACGGGAAATCGGGGTGGGTGATTTCGGGATGGGGTTCGTCGGGGGTATAGAAGGCTAAGGTGGGGCCGCACACCGGACAGGCATTGGGCTGGGCGTGGAAACGGCGGTTCTCCGGTGTGTGGTACTCCTGCCGACACGCCGGGCACATGGGGAAGCGGGCCATGGTGGTGCGAGGGCGGTCATAGGGC
>WFVP01000222.1 GCA_015491595.1 Anaerolineales bacterium | reverse complement strand
GGGTGGGAGCTCGTACTTCTTGGTCCAATCCGTAAGCACCAGGCCGGGCAGTTCCCGAAACTCATAGCCGCAATCGTAGATATCGTCCAGGGACATGGTCCCCGTTTCCAGGGCCGCGGCCATGGTCACGATTTTGAAGGTGGAGCCGGGGGGATACAGCCCCATAGTGGCCCGGTTGAGGAAAGGGTTGTAGGGGTTTTGGGCCAGGGCCTGACGCTCGTACTGGCCGTTGAAATTATCGGGCTCGAAGGCGTTGGGGTTGAAGGTGGGCGTGGAACACATGGCCAGTACCCGGCCGGTATCCCGCTCCAGCACCACGGCCGCGCCCACGAAGTCCTTGATGGCGAAGCACACCCAGTCCTGGAAGCGCACATCCAGGGTGGTGGTCAGCGTGGCGGCCAGAGTGGGCTCCCGGGAAGCGACCAGGGCCTTGGCCTCCTTGGGGTCCTGGGGGTCCACCACGTACAGGGTGCCGCCGCTCTGGCCCCGCAAGTAGTCCTCGGCCCACCGTTCCAGGCCGGCCCGGCCGATGCGCGCCGCGGGGGAATACCCTCGCCGGCGGTAGAGGTCCACCTCCTCGGGCTGTAAGGGGCTGACGTAGCCCACCGGGTGCACGGTATCCGAGCCGAAGAAATACAGCCGTCCGTAATACGAACGGATGACCATGCCCGGATACCCCTGCAGGGCCTTCACGTAAGGAGCCACCCGCTCCGCGGGCACCTCGGCGATGGGCACCAGCCAGGGCGGGTCCTCCACCGCGTACTTCGCCCGGATGTCCTGCGTGTTCAGGCCCGTCACCTCAGCCAGCAGGTTGAGCAAGCGGTCCTCCATCTCCGGGTCCAGCTGGGAGGGAATCACGCCCAGGGAGTAGGCCTGGGTCTGGGTGGCCAGCAAGATGCCCCTACGGTCGAAAATGTCCCCGCGAAGGGGCATCAGGATGTCCAGACGCAGGCGCCATCCGCCCTGCAGCTCGGGAAACAAGAGCCCTTCGTCCCACAGAATCTTCCAGGTGCCGTCCTCCAGGCGCAAGTGCATGGTGTTCTCCCGGACGATGTCCCCCACCACCGCGCTTTTGAGGGTCAGGCGGTACTGCACCTGGGCCTTGTCCGTCCCCAGCATCACGCTCAAGGGCGTGAAGTCCGCCTCCATCAGCGCGGCTTCCGTCCAGACGTGGCGCACGAAGGCTTCGAAGGTCTCGAAATCCACGGCATCCTGGCTGGCCATGGAGAGCAGGCGGTACATGGCTGTGTAGTTTTCCTGGTTCCAGGCGTCAAAGAAGGCACGCGCGGTGGGTTCGGGCGAAGGGGCCTCGGTGACGAACACCTGCGGCGGGGGCGGCGAGGAGACCGCGCTCGGCGAGCCCGGCGCGGGGGAGGCGTCCCGGCCTCCACATCCGGCCAGCCACAGCCCGAACCACAAGCCTGCCCCCACAAGGATGAGCCAGTTTCGCCTTCGAGACATGGGAAACTTCCTTTGAAGCGCTTAGTGCGGGACCTTCATTCGACGTTCAATATACCGCACCACGCTGGAAAGGAAGAGGGTCATGGAGAGGTAGAGGAAGGCCACCACGTTGAAAGCCTCCTTGGGGCGGAAGGTCGCGGCCTTGCGCAACCGGCTCAGCTGGGTGATTTCCCGCACGGCAATCACCGTAGCCAGCGAGGAGTCCTTGAGCAAGGCCACGAAATCGTTGCCCAAGGGAGGCAGGACGCGACGGATGGCTTGGGGAAGGATGACCAGGCGCAACGTCTGGAAATAAGTCATGCCGATGGAATACGCGGCCTCCCACTGTCCCTTTCCGATGGATTGAATCCCGGCCCGGAACACTTCCGCCTCGTACGCGGCGTATCCCAGGCCCAGGGCCAGGATGGCCCGCATCTCCAGGGAGACGCTGCGCACGCTCCAGCCCGCCAGACCGGCGAACAGCCCCTCCAGGGGCGTGCCCTGGGCCCAGCTCAACCCCCACTCCCCCAATGTGTTCCCCAAGCTCACCACCAGAGGCACAAAGACGAAGGCCATGTACAGAATCTGCACAATCATGGGGATGCCGCGCAAGACTTCCACGTACAGGGTGGCCAGGTTGTAAATG
>WFVP01000221.1 GCA_015491595.1 Anaerolineales bacterium | reverse complement strand
TCGAAAAACTGGCTCGCGTCGTCATCCGCTACAAAGGTTGGGTCGTGGCCGGATGGCTGCTCTTGGCCCTCTTCATGCTCTGGCAGGCCCCCCGCCTCTCCCAGGTGGGCGAGGCCAACGAACTGGCCTTCCTGCCGCCGGACGCGCCCTCCATGCAGGCCCAGCGAGTCCTGGAACAGACCTTTCCGGATTTGGCCTCCGGCGTGGACGTGCTTCTGGTGTTCTATCGCCCCACCGGGCTGACCCAGGCCGACCGGGAGTACATCCGGGAGGTCACCCAATGGCTGACTTCGGACAACGCGCCGGAAGACGTGCGCCAGGCCACTTCCGTGTTCGACCATCCCGAACTGGAACCCCTGCTGGTCAGCCAGGACGAGCAGGTCATGCTGGTGCAGGTGGACCTGAAGAGCGAACCCTACAGCGACCAGGCCAACCGTGCTGTGGAAGCCCTTCGGGAACACCTGCACGCCACCCAACCCCAGGGCCTGGCTGCCTACGTGACCGGTCAGGCGGCCATTGGTCGGGACTTCACCCACCACATCCTGCGCAGCGTGGACAAGACCACCTGGGCCACCATCGTGCTGGTAGTGGCGATTCTTCTCTTCGTCTACCGGGCGCCCCTGGCCGCGGGCGTGCCCCTGGTGACCATCGGCACCGCGTACATCATCACCCGCGGGCTGTTGGGCTACATGGCCCAGGCCGGCTGGCTCAAGATTTCCTCCATGGTGGACGCCTTCATCGTGGTGCTCATCTTCGGCGTGGGCACGGACTACGCCCTGTTCCTGATTTCCCGCTACCGGGAGGAAGTGGCTCGACGTCCCAACCACGACCGGGAAGCCGCGGACCGGGAGACGGTGGTGCGCATCGGCCCGGTGCTGACGGCCAGCGCGGCCACGGTCATCATCGGCACCTTGGGCATGACGGTGGCCCGGTTTGAGATGATTCGCACCCAGGGTCCGGCCATGGCTCTGGGCATCGCGGTGGCCCTGCTGGCGTCCCTGACCCTGACCCCCGCGCTCCTCTCCCTTCTGGGCGCGCATCTCTTCTGGCCTTTCCATCGCCGCATCCAGGAGCGCCAGGAAGAGCACCGTTCCCGCTTCTGGGAAGCCGTGGCCGACCTGATGGCCCGGCATCCGGCCTGGACCACCCTGCTGGTCACGGGCCTGCTGTTGGTGCCCTACCTTTTCCTGCCCAAGATGGTGCGCACCCTGGACATCCTGCAGGAACTGCCCGCGGACGTGGAATCCCGGCAGGGCTTTGAGGTGCTCAAGGCCCACTTCCCCGCAGGCGAACTCATGCCCGTGGTAGTGGTCCTGCAGGGAAACGCTGACCTGAGCACGCCCCAGGGGTTAGCCCGCATCGCCGCGGTACAGGAAGCCCTGGAGGCCGTGCCCGGTGTGGCGCAAGTCCGCAGCGTAGTGAAGCCCACCGGCGGCGAACAGCCCGACAAGGAGCGTCTGCTTCACGCCCAGGAACAACTGCGCCTGCTGGCCGAAAGCATGACCTCGCAGCCCATGGACCTTTCCCCCGAAGCCCTGAGCCAGGTGGAGGAGAATTTCCTCCCCCGCCTGGATACCTTGCAGGCCTATCTGGACGAGCTGGCCCAGGCCTTCCCCCAGGTGACCCAGGACCCGGCCTACGACCAGGCCCTGGAAAGCCTGGTGACCCTTCGACGAGAATGGCACCAGCTCCAGGAGCAGATGCAGGTAGCCTACCAGTTGAACCTGCTGGTTCGGTACATGCAGGAAGGCACCCCGTCTTCCGGGATGCCTCAGGGGAATCCTGAGCAGGCCGGGCAGGCGCTGCAGGTGTTGGCGGCCTATCTGGAAGAATTGCAGGCCGCGTACCCCGAAGTGGCCCAGGACCCCGGCTATCAACAGGCCTTGAAAGCTCTGCAGACGTTGCAACAGGCCCAGGAACAGGCCCAACAGATGAACCGCGTGTCGGTGCAACTCCACATGCTGGCCCAGGGATTGCGCCAGGCTGCGACGCAACCCTCCCAATCCACGTCCGGGCCCGGAGACATGGCCGCTTCCCTGGCGGCTCTGGGGAATTACCTGCAGGCCCTGGCCCAGGCCCATCCCGAAGTGCAGGGCCAGCCCGCGTTTCAGGACGCGGTGGCCCGGTTGCAGGCCCTTCAGGGCCTGATGGCCCAGGTGCCGACGGGTGGTGTGCCTTCCCCGCAGGCGTTACAGGCCCTGCAACAACAGGTGAACGCCCTGGCCGACGACCTGGACGCCCTGGCCCAGGCCGTGGACCCCACAGCCACCCTGCTGCCCCCTACGGTGCTCATGGACCTGCCCCAGGCTCGGACCCAGCAGGAGGCCCTGCAACAGGCCCAGGCCAACCTGACGGCGGGCCTGGAAGCCCTGGCCCGGCGGTTCGCCCGGCGGGACGCCCGGCTCCTGCCCCAGAGCTTGGCCCGGTGGATGGCCGGAAACCCGCAGGAAGGCCCGGCGGCCCGGATGGAACAGGCCCTTGCGGACCTGGCCGACGCCCTGAACCGTCTGGCCGACGCGCTGCCGGAACGGGACTACTTCCTGCCCCAAAG
>WFVP01000220.1 GCA_015491595.1 Anaerolineales bacterium | reverse complement strand
GGGCTCGGAGATGTGTATAAGAGACAGCTTCTACCACGGGCCCATATCCCTCCTCTTCCAGCCAGCGACGGACCGCGGCAGGGACGTCCATGGCCGAAAACCTGCCTCAATCCTGGGACAACCAACCCTGGGCATCCAGGTACGCCAGGATTTTCCCCACGCTTTCCTCTACGGTTTCCTCATGGGTGTGACAGACCACCTCGGGATTCTCAGGGGGCTCATAGGGGTCGGAAATCCCCGTGAAGTTGGAAATCTCGCCGGCCAGGGCCTTCTTGTACAGGCCCTTGACGTCCCGCTCGATGAGCACCTCCAGGGGGGCGTGCACGTAGACCTCCACGAAACGGGGAATCATCGTGCGCAACTTGGCCCGGGTGTCCCGATACGGGGAAATCAACGCAGCGATGGACACCACGCCGTGCTTGTTGAGCAACTGACACACCCAGCCGACCCGCAGGACGTTGGTGTCCCGGTCCTCTTTGGAAAAGCCCAGCCCCTTGCTGAGGTTCTGACGGACCACGTCCCCGTCCAGAATCTCGACGGGCAATCCCCGTTCCTCCAGCGCGCGCGCCAGTGCCTGGGCGATGGTGCTCTTTCCGGCGCCAGAGAGGCCCGTCAACCACACCGTAAACCCTTGCGCCATAGGTCATCTCCTGTGATGATGCGTTCCGGGACGAAGGCCTTCGTCCACCGTGAAACATGGGCGTTGGGTCACGCTCCGGTCCCCAAGCATACCGGAAGGCGGGTAGAATGGTCAATGTTGTGATAACCTTTCCTGGGGTTCCGGGTTCCTTTTTGTGGAGAACCCGGAAGGGAAGGCGGGGTGTAACGTTTCCCCATTCCGTTCCGTCCTAATAGGGTGAACTTGCATGGAGAAACGGGAACTGCGGCACCTTTTGCAACGCGTCCTCCGGGGCGATGTGGAGGCCTTTGGGGCGTTTTATGAGCGTATGCTCGACCGCATTTTTCGCTATCTCTTCTATCGCACGGGGCACCTGCAGGATGCCGAGGACCTGACCGAAGAGGTGTTCCTCAAGGCATGGGAAGCGTTGCACCGCACCCGGGAAGTGCCGGACCACCCAGAGGCATGGCTGTATCGCATCGCCCACAACGCGGTGGTGGACCACTACCGTACCCGAAAGATGCACGCTTCCCTGGACGACCTGAAAGGGCCTCCTTCAGCCACGACGGACACCCCGGAGGATGCGGTATTGGCAACCGAGCGCTTGCAAGACTTGATGGACAAGCTACACCGCTTGCCGCCCATTTACCAGCAAGTCTTGATTTGTCGCTTCATTCAAGGGTTGAGTCACAAAGAGGTAGCGCAAGTGTTGGGCACCAACGAGAACCACGCCCGCATTTTGCAGTATCGGGCTCTGAAGCGGTTGCGAGAGGAAATGGCCAAGGAGGAGGGACATGAGTGAAGCCTTTCACGAGGCTTTTTCGGGTGAGGAAGCCGCGTACTGGCTGGATGTGTGCCTCGAACAGATGGCCCAAGGGCGCCCGCGCGAGGAGGCCCTGCAACGGGTGCCCGAAGCCTACCGCGCGGAGGTCGCCAGCCTCCTGCCCATGGCCCAGGCGCTGCAAGAAGCTCCCCGGGTGACGCCCCGGAAGGACTTCCGCCGGCAAGCATGGCCCCGCTTGCGGCACGCCCTGGCGCAGCGCACGTCCGCGCGCCAGGGGACCTCCTGGCCCTGGCGCTTCTTTCGTCTTTCGCAAGGCACACGGTCCTCGCGATGGTCCGTGGTCTGGGCCGGCCTGATGGCCCTGCTGGCGGCTCTGTTCGTCGGCGTCACCCTGACTTACGCTTCTGCGGACGCCCTGCCGGGCGACCCCCTCTATCCCGTCAAAATCTGGACGGAAAACCTCCAGCTCTGGTTGGCCGGGCCGGAGCGGGACCTGGAGCTCTACGAGCGGTTCGTCCAGCGACGGCTGGAAGAAATCCACGCCCTCATGGTCCTGGGACGCTACGAGGACGTACCCCAGGCCCTGCAGCGCTGGGAAGAACAGCGCCAGCGTTTGACCGCGGCCTTCCAAACCCTTCCCCCGGACCAACGCGCCTACGTCCTGACCGCTCTGCTGCAGCGGGAAGCCGTTCACGAGCAACAACTGGCTCGGCTCATCGAAGACGCGCCGCCCCAGGCCCAATCCGCCCTGGCCCAGGCCTATGAAACCTCCCAGAAGTGGCGAGAGGCGCTTCAGCAGGCCCTGGAAGCGCCCACCGACTGTGGGCCGGCATCGGGCGCGCCCAAACCGCCCCATTCGACGTCCCCCTGCGCCGAGAACAACACCTCCCCTCACCCGTCGGAGAAAGGACACGACAACGACCCGGAGCGGGAGAAGGGGCAGGCGCCGACCCAGAGTCCAAGTCCCGAAGCCGGCCAGACCCCCGCCGCGGAGCCGACGCCGGGGCAAGGCCAGGGCCAAGGACAGGGACAAGGGCGAGGTCAGGGTCAGGACGAGCACCCGCAGGGTCCCGGACGGGGCCGGGGCAAAGGCAAGGGGAAGGGACAGGGCCAACGGCGGAAACCGTAAGGGGGCACGACCGCGCCCGCAGGACCCGTGGACATAGGTCCCCCGCCTCGGTTTTCCCCTTGCTTCAGCCCGAAAGGGCCCGATGGTACAATGGGAGGGACATCCCTGCCGCATGTTCCTTCTTTCGGTTTAAGCCCCTACGAGGAGACGTTCCACCATGCCTTGGACACACCAGACGTTGCCCGAGGGCGGTTGGGCTCGGGTGTATCAACCCGAGGGTCCTGGACCCTGGCCGGTGTTCTGCTTGCTCCACGGTTGGACGGGTGACGAGCACGCCATGGAGCCCTTTACCAAATGGCTGCCAGCCGGGATATGGGTCCTCTTCCGCGCACCCTTCCCGCAAGACGAAGGGGGATACGGCTGGATTCCCCGACTGCCACGCCACCGACGCAGCACAGTGGAGGATTATCGGGTGGCCGTTGAGGTGCTGGAGACGTGGCTCCCGGCCCTGCGGGAAGCCCTGCCCCAAGGCCAATGGTCCCAGGTGCACTGGATAGGCTTCAGTCAGGGAGCCGGTGTGGCCACCCTGTTCGCCCTCTTGCATCCAGAAACCATGCACACCCTGGCCAGCATCGTGGGGTTCGTGCCTCTGGGAGCCGAGGCGTTGGTTCGGGAAGGTATGTGGCGGGGGAAGCGGGTCTTTGCCACGTGGGGCACACGGGACCCCATCATCTCCATCGCGCGGGCCCAGGAAATGGAAAACCTCCTCCGCCGCACCGGTGCGTCGCTGACCGTGTGCTACGCGGAGGTAGGTCACAAATTGGGAGCCAAATGTCGGGAGGAATTGCGTCGGTTCTATGCCGGGGAGTAGGCCCCTCTCAGGGCGCTACGAAGTCGTCTCCGCGGCGGCCTGCTGCTGTTGCAGCTTCTCCCGCTTCTTGCGCTTCTTCTTGGGCTTCATGCGGTACTTGCCGTAGGTTCCTCGCCAAATCTTGCCACGTCGTGTTCGGCGATCCCCTTTGCCCATAATGCCTCCTCCTGAGCCATGAACGTCTTCTGTACGTAAGGCCATCGGGCATTATACCAAGGAGGTACAGACCTGCAAGACAAAGCAGGAAAACCTTGGGTCCAGGACCGCTTCCGCTGGGCCTGGACCCATCATGGAAAAACCCTCCTCCCAGAACGACTACGTACCCTCTCGGTAGCGCAGCAGGCGCAGCGCGTTCAGCGCCACCACCAGGGTGCTCCCTTCATGGAAGAAGACCGCGAGGCCGATGGTGGCGATGCCCGCCAGGGTCAGGCTCACCAGGATGACAATTGTGCCGATGGCAATGGCCAGGTTTTCCCAGATCACGCGCTGAGCAGCCCGCCCCAGCCCTACCGCAAAGGGAAGGCGGCTCAGGTCATCGCTCATCAAGGCTACATCAGCCGTCTCCAGGGCCACATCCGTCCCG
>WFVP01000219.1 GCA_015491595.1 Anaerolineales bacterium | reverse complement strand
GTAGAGGTCAAGGGCCCGCCCGCCCACGTGGCCTTCGACGAGCAGGGGCGGCCCACCCAGGCCGCCAAGGGCTTCGCGCGCAAGCAGGGCGTGCCCGTGGAGAGCCTGCAAATCCGGGAAGAAGGCAAGAAGCGCTACGTGGTGGCGGTGAAACGGGAGCCGGGCCGGCCCGCGGCCGAAGTGCTGCCCGAAGCCCTGCTGGGGTGGATTCGGGGCCTGCGCTTCCCCAAGACCATGCGCTGGAACCAAACCGACGTGGCCTTCAGCCGGCCCATCCGCTGGCTCCTGGCCCTGCACGGGGACCAGGTCGTGCCCCTGGAGTACGCAGGCGTGGCCTCCGGCCGGGTGACCCGCGGGCCCCGGCCCCTGGGTTCCCCCGAAGCCGCGCTGTCGCGGGCCGAGGACTACCTTCCCCAACTGGAAACCTGGCACGTCCTGGCCGACCGGGAGGCCCGCAAGGCCGAAATCCGGCGGCAACTTCAGGCCCTGGCGGAGGAAGTGGGCGGCCGGGTGCCGGAGGACCCCGAACTCCTGGAGGAGGTGACCGACCTGGTGGAGTGGCCCGTGGCCATCCGGGGCCGCTTCGAGGAGCAGTACCTGCGGCTGCCCAAAGAGGTCCTCATCACGGTGATGAAGAAGCACCAGCGCTACTTCCCCATCGTGGACGGCCAGGGACGGCTCCTGCCCTACTTCATCGCCGTGGCCAACGGGGAGCGGGAAGACATGGCCCTGGTCCGGCAGGGCTACGAGGACGTGCTCCGGGCCCGCTTCGCGGACGCGGCCTTCTTCATCCAGGAGGACCGCAAGCGCCGGCTGGAGGACTTCTTCCCCAAACTGGACACCCTGACCTTCCACGAGAAACTGGGGTCCATGCTGGCCAAGCAACGCCGGCTGGAGCGCCTGGTGGACCCCCTGGCCGAGATGCTGGGTCTGGACGAAACCCAGCGGGCCCATGCCCGACGGGCCGCGCACCTGGCCAAGGCCGACCTGGCCTCCAGCATGGTCATCGAGATGACCTCGCTCCAGGGCATCATGGGCCGGGAGTACGCGCGGGGCCAGGGCGAGCCGGAAGAGGTGGCCGTGGCCATCTTCGAGCAGTACCTGCCCCGGCACGCGGGGGACGCCCTGCCCCAGACCCCCGCGGGCACCCTGCTGGCCCTCGCGGACCGGCTGGACAGCCTGGTGGGCCTGTTTGCGGTGGGCGCGCGGGCCACGGGCTCCGCGGACCCCTTCGCGCTGCGCCGGACCGCGCTGGGCCTCATCCAGATTCTGGCCCTGCGAGGCATCCCCTTCTCCCTGCGTAAGGGGCTGGAAATCGCGGCCCAGGTGCAGCCTGTGCCTGTTTCGGAGGAGGTGCTCCAGGAGGTGCAGGGCTTCCTCACCGAGCGCCTGCGGGTGTGGCTGCGGGAGCAGGGCTTCCCCCACGATGTGGTGGAGGCGGTGCTGGCCGAGCGGGCCGACGACCCCTTCGGGGCCTATCGCGCGGCCCGGGACCTGGCCCAGGCCGTCCGGGACCCCGAATGGCCGGAGGTCCTGCGGGCCTACGCCCGGACCAAGCGCATCGTGCGGGACCTGAAGGAAACCTTCTCCCTGGCTCCCGAGCGGTACACCGAACCCGAAGCCCGGGCCCTCTATGAAGCCTGGCAGGCCGCGCGACAGCGCCTGGACCGGGACCCCGAAGTGCCCACACTGGTACAGGTGCTGCGGGAACTGCAGCCCGTCATTGACGCTTTCTTCGAGGCCATTCTGGTGATGGCGAAAGAGGAGGAACTGCGCAAAGCCCGACTGGCCCTGGTGCAGCAGGTGGCCGACCTGCCCCGAGGCATCGCGGATTTGAGCCTGCTTCAGGGCTTCTGAACCAGGAGCCAAGCGAGTCCAAAAAAGATGAGGCGGCGGTTTCCCGCCGCCTCATCTTTTTTCTCATGCCCCGGTAGAAACGCGTACGACACGAGATAGGCCCCGCAGGGAATTAAGCCACCACGGCCTCGGCCAGCGCGGCCAGACCCTCCAGGTCGTCCAAATCCAGCCACTGGAG
>WFVP01000218.1 GCA_015491595.1 Anaerolineales bacterium | reverse complement strand
CCACCCGGCGCATGTACGCGTTGAGCACCACCTGGAAACCCGCGCCCACCCAGGCCAGCACGGCTATCAGCAGGGGGAACGCGGCCACGTCCCCCGGGCCCTGAAGGCCATCCCAGGTGCCGGCCCAGCGGAGCACGCCATACCCCACGGCCAGGGCCAGCACGAGCACCACGCCCAGCACCACCATGAGTTTGAGCATATCCCGGTGCACCTTGTGGCCCAATTCGTGCGCCACCACGTCTTCGATGGCTTCGGGGGACATGGCTTCCAGCAGGGTATCAAACAGGACCACCTCGGTGCCCACGCCCCGGGGGACCAGCGCGGCATTGCTGCGGGCCGTCTTCTCCCCGGCCTTCACCACGGAAAGCCCTGCGAAGGGTACACCGGCCTTTTCAAAAAGCCGGCGGATGCGGGCCTCCAGGTCCGGGTCGTCCAGGGGTTCGGTCTTGAACTTCAGGCGCAGGAACACAGGTTGGAGAAGGTAGAAGACCGCGAGGAATCCCGCGACCACACCCGCGAACCCCGGAAGCAACCATCGCGGGGGGAGAAGGCGGAGCACCGCGTACAGGGCCAGGAACAACAGGCTCTGCAGGGGGATGGCGAGCATGGCCTGTTTGAGTTCGTCCAGGAGCCAGCCACCAAAGGATTGGCGGTTGAGCCCCAGACGGTTCTCCAAATGGAAGTCAAAGTACCAGGAGAAGGGGAGGGCGAGCACGGCCTCGGAGAGCAGGATGACCAGAAGCACGGCCCAGGTGCCCCACCAGGACGTGTTCCCCAAAAACCTTTCCCGCAGGGCCACGGCCCATCCGGTGGGCAACCATACGACGACCAGCACCAAGGGCATCACCAGGCCGAGCAGGAAGCGGACGACCCGCATACGTTCCTGGTAGCGGGCCTGGGCCAGGACGTCCGGCCCCAGTTCGGCCTCCCATTCGCGAATCAGCGCGTCCAGTTCCACCGTGGTTTCGGTGCGCATTGAAGGACCTCCCGAAAAGGGTTTGCCGGCGGCTCAGGTCTGACCGTTGCTTTCACTATAGCGGAATTCCACGAAAACACATCGTCCCGGAGGCGGATTTGCGCCGGGGCCGAAATCCGTCTCGGGTACGGGTTTCTTTCCCCCTTGGGACCGATGGCAGGCCCCATGCCTTGCGTTACGGTAAGGGCGGTGCGATTCCATTCCGAGGAGGCGAACCATGCGCTTTCCCGTATTGAGGTTGCAAGATTTGACCAAGCATTATGGCGATGTGCGCGCCGTGGAAAACCTGAACCTGGAGGTGTACGAAGGCGAGTGCTTCGGTTTTCTGGGACCCAACGGCGCGGGGAAGACGACCACCATCGGCATGATTCTGGGCCTGCTCTGGCCCACCGCGGGCACGGTGGAAGTGCTGGGTCAGCGGGTCACGCCTGCGCATTTGGCACCCTTGCGGCAGGTGGGCGCGCTGGTGGGCGCGCCGGGCTTTTATCCCTATCTCTCCGGTCGGGAGAACCTGCGCCTGCTGGCCCGGCTGTACCCCGAGGTGGACGACGCCCGGGTGGACGAGGTCCTGGAGCAGGTGGGCCTGGCCGGAGCCGCGCGGCGCAAAGTCAAGGGTTATTCCACCGGCATGAAGCAACGCCTGGGCCTGGCCGCGGCCCTGCTACATCGCCCGCGGCTGTTGGTGCTGGACGAACCCACCAACGGCCTGGACCCCGTGGGCATGGTGGAAGTGCGCGACCTGCTGCGCCGCCTCACCCGGCAGGGCATAACCGTGTTCCTCAGCAGTCACCTGCTGCACGAGGTGGAGCAGGTGTGCGACCGGGTGGCCATCCTGCATCGGGGCCGCATCGTGGCCCAGGGGCCGGTGGATGCGTTATTGGCCGAACGTCGCGATTTGGAAGAAGTCTTCATGCGCGCGGTGCAGGCGTCCGCGCTCGCGTGACCATCCCCTACCGAGGAGGCTGTCCCATGTCGGTCTATGCCCTTTTGCCTGCGCTCATCCGTGTGGAAATCCGCAAACTGCGGAGCCGGGCCCTGTTCTGGGTTGCGTCCGGTGTACTGGTTCTGTTGGTGCTGGCCCTGTATGCGGCCCTGCTGGCCGTGCTGGCCAACCCGCCTGCGGACCTTCCCCCGAACGCGATGGAAGAACTCCGCGCCTCGTTGCACTGGCCCCAGGGTCTGCTGGCCGCGCTGGCCTTTGGCAACGGCGGCGAACTGGGCGGCCTGTTCGCGGTGGTCCTTGCGGCCGCGGTGGTGGCCCAGGAGTATTCCTGGCGCACCGTGCACCTGTGGCTCGGCCGCGGGGTGCCTCGCGGGGCCTATCTGCTGGCCAAGGTCCTGGGGCTGGCCCTGGCCCTGGGCCTGCTGGCCTGGATGCCCCTCCTGGCCGGGGGCCTGATGACGGGCCTGGTCACCTGGCGCGATGTGGGCACCCTCCCCTGGGACGCGGTGCCCTGGGGCCGTTTGTTCACCGGCTGGATGCGGGTATGGCTCACCCTGGCCCCCTACGCCGCGCTGACCCTGCTGGTCGCGGTGGTCACCCGCTCCACCCTCGCGGCCCTGGGCGTGGGCCTGGGCTATAACCTGCTGGTGGAAAACCTGGCCGCGGAGGTCCTGATGCTGGTCTCGCCCCAGGCCGCGCGCGTGGCCCGCTACCTGCCCGGTCTGGCCGCCAAGGCCGTGCTCGCCCCCCTGACCGAAGGCCTGAAGGTGGAAATGGGGATGCAACGGGCCGCGGCCGCGGCATTGCTGGACCCCGGTCCCGCGGCCGGGTTGCTGCTGGCCTACACCGCGCTGGCCCTGGGCCTGGCCTGGTGGGTCTTCCGCGGTCAGGACCTGCCGGGTTGAACACCGGGCGTCGGGTACAATGAGGACGCCCTGGCACCGTTCCCGCACGCGGTAGGAGCGCATCATGCGCCTGCGCTGGAAACTCACCCTTTCGTACACCCTGGTCACCGCGGGGGCCATCCTCCTGGTGGAGGTCGTGCTCCTCGCGGTGGCCGCGTTCCTGCTCACCCGGGCCGATACCCTGGGAGGCCTGCTGGTGCCCGTGCTCAGCGATGCCGCGCTGGACCTGAGCCCCGCGGTCTCCCGCCAGCCGCCGGACAGGGCCGTATTGCAAACCTGGGTGTCGGACCTGATGCGAACGGGCGAAATTCCCCGGTCGCAAGGCCGCAACCTGCAACTCAACCTGGACCCGGCAAGCCTGCAATGGGTCCTGTTCGGCGATGTCCGGGGCGAGGTGCTGGCCGCGTCCGAAGCCGCGCCCTGTGCGGTGGGGCAACGCCTGGACGCGTGCCTGCCTTCCAAAGCCGCGGTGGTAGCCCGGCGGGCGCTGGCCGGAGAGCGCAGCAGCGCGGCCCTGACCCAATCCACCGACCGGGGGTTGTACCTCGCGGTGCCCGTACCCGACGCCTCAGGACGGCCCGCGGCCGCGCTGGTGCTCGCCATTGCCTGGCCCGCGTCCCTGCGGGAATGGCCCGGGGAAATCCTGCGCACCCTGGTGCCCAGCGCCGCGGTGGTCACCCTGTTCGCCGCGCTGGTGGGAACGGTGTTCGGGTTCTTCACCGCGCGCGGGCTGGTGCGCCGGTTGCAGGCCCTTATCGCGGCCGCGGAGGCCTGGAGCCGGGGGGATTTTTCCGTGACGGTCCACGACACGTCGCGGGATGAAGTGGGGCATCTGGCCCGCCGGCTGAACCGCATGGCCGAGCAGTTGCAAAATCTGCTTCAGGCCCGGCAGGAACTGGCCGCGCTGGAAGAACGCCATCGCCTGGCCCGGGAATTGCATGATGCCGTGAAGCAACAGGTCTTTGCCGCGGGGATGCAACTGGCCGTGGTCCGGCACTATCTGAAAACAGACCCTGAGCAGGCCCGGGCCGCCTTGAGCCAGGCCGAAACCCTGCTCCGCCAGGCCCAGCAGGAACTAACCGGCCTGATTCGGGAGTTGCGGCCGGCTTCCTTGCAAGGCCGGGGCCTGGTTCCCGCGTTGCAGGAGTACCTGAAGAACTGGCAGCAGCAAACGGGCACCCGTGCCGAACTTCAGGTGCAGGGACAGCGCGCGCTGCCCTTGGAGGTGGAACAGGCTCTGTTTCGCGTGGTTCAGGAAGCCCTGGCCAATGTGGCCCGGCACAGCGCCGCGGATACGGTCACCGTGCGCCTGCACTGGGAAGAGGCGGGAATTGTCCTCCAGATTTGGGATAACGGCGTGGGCTTTGACCCAAAGGCCGTCCGGGGCCGGGGCCTGGGTCTTTCCACCATGGCCGAACGGGTGCAGAACCTGGGCGGCACCTGGGACCTGGACAGCGCGCCGGGCCGGGGAACCCGGATTCGCGCGTACCTGCCCCTGCCTCCCAGG
>WFVP01000217.1 GCA_015491595.1 Anaerolineales bacterium | reverse complement strand
GTTCACTTGGCAGGGAACCCGATTTACCTTCAACGCCATCCCTTTCGGCGGCTTCGTGCGCCCGCAACCGGGTCCCACGCCGGAAAGCCCGGACGCCCTGCGCCGCGCGCCGCAGAAACATCAACTGCTCGTGCTCATCGCCGGGCCGCTGATGAACTTGGTGGTGGCTCTGTTGGTGTACGTGGTGGTGTATCTGGCCTTTGGTAAACCTGTTCCCCGGGAACTGGTCATCTGGTACGTCGAGCCGGATTCCCCTGCGGCCCAGGCGGGCATGTTGCCTGGAGACCGCATCGTGGCCGTGGCCGGGCAGCCGATCGAGGACCTGGAGGACCTGCAACAGGCGGTTCAGGCCCACGCGGGCCAGCCCTTGCCCCTCACGATACGGCGTCAGGGGGAAGTCCTCACCGTGGAGGTCGTCCCTCGACGCACCCCTCCCCCGAATCAGGGTCCCATGGGCATTCGGTTGTTGACCTACGGATGGGAGCCCGTTCCCTTGCTGGAACGTTTCCGGCTGGCGTGGGTGACCACGGTGGAGCAGATTCGGGCCCTGGTGGAGTTCCCCATCCGCCTGCTCACCGCGCGCACGCCGGAGGAGCGACCCCAGGGAGAAGTGCTGGGCTTTCGGGGAATGTACACGTCCTTCCAAACGGCCCTGTACGTGGACCGGGTGCTGGGGCACGGCCTGCCCGTGTACGCTTTGTCTCTGGTCGCGTCGCTGAGCATTTCCCTGGGCATTCTCAACCTCATCCCCTTCCCGGCTCTGGATGGCGGGCGGATTACGGTGATTCTGGGAGAGATGCTCTTTCGGCGGCGTTTACCGGTACAATGGGAATACGCCCTCATGTTGGTGGGCTTTTTCGTGTTGATGTTGGTGATGGTGTTGATTAATCTCAGGGAGTGGTTGCCTCAATGACGGAAGGACTCTGGCAGGACCCGGAACAGGCGAAGGAACAGGATTTCCAGAACCTTATCGAACAAGCGCATAAGAACGGGGCGCAACTGGAACGGGAGTATGTCCAGGTGCTCTCCGACCTGAGCGCCGAGCAGGTGCGCCGCTGGAAGGACGTGTGGATGCGGCTCCCCGTGGGCACCCGTCGGCGCATCGTGGCCCTTTGCGACCGTTTGCTGGAGGACGACCCCCGGTTGTCCTTCTTCGAAGTGGGACGCATCGCGCTGGAGGACGAGGACGCGGAGGTGCGGGAGCACGGCCTGCGCCTCATCGGCATCGAGGACCTGGAGGCCCGGGTGGTGGTGCCGTTGCTCATCCGGCACCTCTGGGACGAGGCGCCTACGGTGCGGGCGCGAGCGGCCGAGGAGCTGGGCCGCTTCGTGCTCCAGGGCATGGTGGACCAGATGCCCTTTGCCCTGTTGCGCAAGGCCGTGGCCGCGCTGCTGTACATCCTGCACGAGGAACCCCCCACGGCCCCCGTCTGGGCCCAGGCGCTGATGGCGGTGGGCTATGCCGCGCCGCGAGGGCTGGGGGAGTTCCTGGAGTTCGCTTATTACCAGGGTGACATCGAGCTGCGATGCGCGGCGTTGGTGGCCATGGGCCGCACCCTGGACCCGGCCTGGAAGCGCTACATCCTCGCCGACCTGCAGCACCCCCACCCCAAGGTGCGGGCCGCGGCGGCCGAGGCTGCGGGGTTCGCGGAGGTGCGGGAGGCCCTGGACGACGTGCTTTACCTGCTCACCGACGCCTCCAAAGAGGTGCGCATGGCCGCGGCCTGGGCGGTTTCGGAGCTGGCCGAGGAGGACGAGCACTTTGAAATCCTGGAGCAGGCCTGGCGCCAGGCCCAGGAAGAGGATGAAATCGAAGCCCTGGAAGCCGCGTTGCAAAATCTGGAGTTCCGCCTCATGCGTCGGGAGTGGAGCCTGCTGGAACTGGCCCTGAAGGACGAATGGGAGCGGGGCCAGCCGCCCACCCTCGACCTGCGAGAGGCCCAGAACGGCGCCTCCAATGGCAACGGTTCCAAGGCCTCTTCTCCGACGTCGGACTCGGAAGAACCCGGGAGTGCGGGCGCGACTTAGTCGCGTCCGGCTCCGGAAGACCCCGTTTCAGGGAGACAACAAGTCGCCTTCTTCTCCACAACAGGATGCAGGGACCATGAGCCGGCTTTCTTCGTCCCCCCCCGTATCCGTCCAGCATCGCCTCTCGACGCGCGTGCAGGCCCTCCCGGTTTGGCGGCGGCTTGGCGTCGTGGCGCTTTTGGGGCTCTTGTTGGTGTGGGGCTCCCTGGCCGCGACCGCGCGACAGCTGGAGGTCACGAGAACCCAGGTGACGGTGGAATTCGGACGCCAGGTGACCATTGTGGCCCGCTTTCGGTCCACCCGTCCCATCGAGCAGGTCTACCTTTTCCTTCATCCTGAGGGGACGCTGAACACCTACAGCAGCGAGATGGCGCGGGAAGGCAAGCGGTGGCAGCATATCTTCGCCCTCCAGGAGTGGCCGCTGCCGCCCTTCGCGACGGTGTACTACTGGTTCCAGGTCCAGTATCAGGATGGCACCACGGAGCAGACGCCGGCCTTTACCTTCGAATACCAGGACACCCGATTCACCTGGGAAACCCTGACCGAACCCCCCATTTACGTGCACTGGACGCAGGGGGACCCGACCATCGCCCAGGCGATGATTAACGCGGCCCAGGAGGCGGTTCAGCGGACCCGATGGCAATGGTTGGCCCCTACCCCTCAGCGGGTGGACGTGTACCTGTACCCCGATGCCGTCTCCCTGGAACCCTTGCTCCAGAACGCGCCCGAATGGGCCGGGGCCAGCGCCTACCCGGCTTTGGGGACCATTTTCCTCACCTACCCTACGACGCCCACGGAGGTCGCGGAACGCCAGCGGGACGTGGCCCATGAGGTGGCCCACATTGCCCTGTACGAGGCCCTGAAGGAGGCGTCGGTCAGCCTGCCCTGGTGGCTGCAGGAAGGGCTGGCCTCGTTGGCCGAGCCCGAGATGCGAGAGGAGTACCAAACGGCCCTGGCCCAGGCCTGGAAGGACAAGTCCTTGCTTTCCCTGTCGGACCTCTGCACCCTGAACCTGTGGCAGGCGGATGAGGTGCGCCTGGCTTATGCCGAGGCCGCGTCCTTCGTGAACTACCTCCAGCAGCGCTATGGCGCCCGGAAACTGTACCGTCTCCTCCTGGCCTACGCCATGGGCCTGTCGTGTGAAGAGGGGGTCCAGGAGGTCTTCGGGAAATCCCTGGCGGACCTGGAGGCCCTGTGGCAACAGGAAACCCTGGCCTACAGCGGTCCGGCGTTGAACCAGAAGATGCCTGTGGTGTTGTTGTGGTCGGGCATGCTGGCTCTGGTGGCCCTGTCCTTCACCCTGGTTTTCGTGTGGATTCGACGGTATGGAGGATGAGGGAGCCGACCCATGACCGCATCGGACGCGCCTTGGGTGGTGGCTTTTCAGGGGGAGCTGGGCGCCTATAGTGAGGAGGCGGCCCTGGAGGCCCTGGGCTCGTCCATCCGTCCCCTTCCCTGCCCTCGCTTCGAGGACGTGTTCCAGGCGGTGGTGGAGGGGAAAGCCCACCGGGGCATCGTTCCCATCGAGAATTCCCTGGCGGGCAGTATCCACCGCAATTACGACCTGTTGCTGCGTCACTCGGTGCACATCGTGGGGGAATACCACTACCGGGTGCGCCACTGCCTGCTGGCGCTTCCGGGGGTGCGCCTGGAGGACTTGAAGGAAGTGCGCTCCCATCCTCAAGCGCTGGCCCAGTGTGAACAATCCATTCAACGCCTGGGCCTCCGGCCGGTTCCGGCAGGGGATACCGCTGGAAGCGCGCGCTGGGTTCGCGAACAGCAGGCCCGTACCGTGGCGGCGATTGCTTCACGCCGCGCGGCCCAGGTGTATCGCTTGCAGGTGTTGAAGGAAAACCTGGAAGATAATCCTCAGAACTACACCCGCTTCCTGTTCATCGCCCGGGAACCTTATGAGGGGTCGGATGCCGAGGACGAAGCGTATAAGACCTCGGTGGTTTTCACCCTGCCGAATCGCCCCGGGTCGTTGTTTAAAGCCCTCAGCGTCTTCGCCCTGCGGGACATTGACCTGACGAAGATTGAGTCGCGGCCCATCCCGGGGAAGCCCTGGGAGTACCTGTTCTACGTGGATTTCGTGGGACACGCGCACCGGGGAGCCGGAGAGCGGGCCCTGAACCATCTGGCAGAAATTGCACCCTTCCTGCGGGTGCTGGGTTCCTACCCCCGCCATCCCTTCCATCAGGCCCTGGAGGAGGAATAAACGAAAGGGCAGGCGGGATGGTCCACCTGCCCTTGGTCGTTCCTTGGTGACGGTGACCTCACCTCATGGGCAGGGTTTTTGCACGTTCTTACAAAACCTGGTCTTTTCAAGGTGATTGGCCACGTGACGCGCAGGCCTCCTTGGGCTCAGGACCGCAGGGAGAAAAATACATTTGTGTGGGGCGGCGAAGCCGCCCCACACAAATTCTTTCTTCCTTATGGTCCTGAGCCCGGTTCGATCTAAGCGAAAGGGGCGGCCCCTATGGTTTCACCCTTCTGTTAGAACAGTGAAAAACCCTGCTCATGGGCTTGGGGTCTTCTCCTGGGTTCGGGGCTCGCCCGACCCCGGCGCTTCGCCGACGGGATGAGCCGGCTCTTCCACCGGTTCCTGGCGGCGCAGCACAATCTCTTCCTCGCCTTCTTCGCCTTCCGCGTCCACCAGGATGGTATCCCCGGGCTTGAAGTCTCCGGCCAGGATGCGGTCGGAGATGGGCTCTTCGATTTTCTGCTGGATGACCCGGCGCAGAGGTCGAGCCCCCAGTTCGGGGTTATAGCCCAGTTCGGCCAGCCGGTTCACCGCGGCTTCGGTGATTTCCAGCTCCAGATTGTGCTCTTGCAGGCGCTCCCGCACCCGGTCGATTTGGATGTGCACAATCTGGCGGATGTCTTCTTTGGTCAGCGGCCGGAAGACGACCACCGCGTCCACCCGGTTGAGGAATTCCGGACGGAAGAGGCGTTTGAGGGCATCCAGCAGTTTCTTCCGCATCTCTTCGTAAGAGCGCTTGGAGTCCTCTTCCTCTTCGGGCGTGGCAAAGCCCAGGCTGGCCTGGCGCTTGATAAGGTCCGCGCCCACGTTGGAGGTCATGATGATGATGGTGTTGCGGAAGTCCACCTTCTGCCCCCGTGCGTCGGTGAGGTGGCCCTCCTCCAGAATCTGGAGAAGCATGTTGTGTACTTCGGGGTGCGCCTTTTCGATTTCGTCGAAGACCACGATGGAATAGGGCCGACGGCGTACGGCTTCGGTGAGCTGGCCTGCTTCCTCATAACCCACGTAACCCGGAGGCGCGCCCACCAGGCGGCTCACGGTGTGGCGTTCCATGAACTCGCTCATGTCGATTTGAATGAGCGCGTCTTCGCTGCCGAAGAGGAACCGGGCCAGGGCCTTGGCCATCTCCGTCTTGCCCACGCCCGTAGGCCCCAGGAAGATGAAGGACCCGATGGGCCGTCGAGGGTCCTTCAAT
>WFVP01000216.1 GCA_015491595.1 Anaerolineales bacterium | reverse complement strand
GTACAGGACCGCAAACAAGGAGAAATAGTGATGCAGCGGCGGCGAAGCCGCCGCTGCATCACTATTATTTCCCCCTTGTGGGTCCCGTGCCCGGTTAGAACTACCCCTAATCGTTTCTTGCTCGCATCCGGATCCGCCTACTAAACTGAAACAGTCTCGGAATCTGAGGGAGGGAGAAAGAAATTGTGCGGGGCGGCGAAGCCGCCCCACACAATCCCTTTGGTAAGCGATGCTGGCTGTGCTTATGATTTTCGTCAACAAATGCGCGGGAGTTGTTCACCGCTGAGCATGTGGACCACCTGGAGCCCCCCGATGCGGGTGCGCAGGTAGACCTGTCCGGGATGGTCCTTCACCACCGTGCCGATGCGCGCGGCTTCTCTTCCCAGAGGATGGGACCGCATGGCGCCCAGCACGGCGTCTGCCACCTCGGGTGCGACGATGGCCAGCATTTTTCCCTCATTCGCCACGTAAAGCGGGTCCAATCCCAGGAGTTCACAGGCCCCCTGCACTTCGGGCCATACCGGGATGGCCGCTTCCTCCAGTTCGATGCCCACCTGTGCGGAGCGGGCGATTTCGTGGAGCGCGCTGGCCAGGCCCCCGCGCGTTGGATCCCGCAGGACATGGACGTGTTCTCCGCCCGCCTCCAGGATACGGGCCACCAGGTCGTGCAGGGGCGCGGAATCGCTTTCCAGTGGGCGCTCGAATTCCAGGCCCTCACGCGCGGCCATGATGGCAATGCCGTGAATGCCGATGGCGCCGTTGATGAGCACCACATCGCCCGGCCGGGCTCGTTGGGGAGAGATTTCAATCCCCGGGGGAATCACGCCCACCCCCGTGGTGGTAATGAACACCCCGTCGCCCTTGCCCCGTTCCACCACTTTGGTGTCGCCGGTCACGATGGGTACGCCCACCCGTTGGGCGGCTTCGCGCATGGCCTGGACCACCCGCCACAGGTCGTCCATGGGGAACCCTTCTTCCAGGATGAAGGCCGCGGCCAGGGCCAGGGGTCGGGCGCCTGCGGCCGCGAGGTCGTTCACGGTGCCGTAGACGGCCAGGGAACCGATGTTGCCCCCCGGGAATTCCCGGGGATGGACGACAAAGGCGTCGGTGGTGAAGGCCAGGCGCGCGCCCTTCACCTGAAGCATCGCGGCGTCGTGGCCCTGTTCCAGAAAGGGGTTGCGCAAGGCGGGGAAGAACATTTTCTCCAGGAGCATGTGCATGAGTTGCCCCCCGCCGCCGTGGGCCAGCAGCACGTGGGGATAGTCCTGAATGGGGAAGGGGCAGGTGAAGGTCATGGGAACCCTCCCGAGGGGTAGAGACGGTCGGCGGTGCGTGGTCAGCAGTCGGCCGTCCGCGGTCGGTGGTGAGCGGTTGGCCGTCCGCGGTCTGCGGTGCGCGCTCATATAATACCAGTGTGAGGGAGGAAAGAAAATGTGTGTGGGGCGGCGAAGCCGCCCCACACACATTTTTTCTCCAGGTCCTGGGCCCGATAAGGCCTGAGCGGTTTCATCTCAGAGGAGAATGGGCATCAAGGGCAGAAGGGAGGAGATTCGTCGGGTTCGGTGTAGACGATGCCCTGGGGGAAAACGTCCGTCTGCTTGTAGCCCCGCACCAACCGGGCCAGGCAGGGCCAGTAGACGTCCCTTTGGGCCATGACGGCCTGGCTATGCCCCATCTGCCGAAACACCCAGAGCAATTTGGGCGGCTGCGCGGCCCGGTACAGCGCATAGGCATGCTCCACCGGGATGACCCGGTCTTCTTCCCCGTGCAAGAGCACCAGGGGCCGGGGCGCGATGCGGTCCACTTCCTCCACAGGGCGCATTTGCCGCGGGTGCAGGCCCGTCATCTGCACGAGGAAGAAGCGCACGAAGGGCGGCAGACCCCGCAGGCGGATGATGTGGTCTTCAATGTCCACCAGGTCCGCGTAGGGGCTGTCGGCCAGGACCATGTGGATGCGGGTCGCGTTGGGGTCCCGGGCTGCGGCCCACAGGGTGGCGGCCGCGCCCATGGACGTGCCCCAGGCGACCACCCGTTCCACACCGGGCTGGGCCAGGGCGAACTCGGCCGCGGCCAGCACGTCCAGGGCCTCGTAATAACCAAAGGTGCGCAATTCGCCCTGGCTCGCGCCATGGCCGCGGAAATCCCAGGAGAGCACCCCTAAGCCGGTCAGGCGAACCGCGTCCGCGTGCAGGCGCGGGTCCCGGGCCGCGGCCTGGCCGTGGGCCAGGAGCAGCACCGTATCTTCCCCCGGCGGGGGCGGCGTATACCATCCGGCCAGGCGCAGGCCGTCCGCGGTAGTGAGGGTGACTTCCCGATAGGCCACGCCGTAGCGGGCGGGGGTCTCCGTCGGCGGTGTGGGTGGACCGCTGCGGTACGCATAACTCGCGGCCACCCGGTAGGCCAGTGCCAGCCAGCCCACCGCGAACCAGAAGGCGAACGCGGCCAGGGCAAAGGCGAAGAGGCGGAGAACGTAGGCGCGGGACATCGGCAGTCAGCGGTCCGCGGGCGGCGGGCGGCGACCGTAGCGGTAGTAAGCCGCGCACGCGCCTTCGGAAGAGACCATGGGCGCGCCCAGGGGGTGCTCCGGCGTGCACTCGGTGCCGAAGGCCGGGCAGTCCACGGGTTTCTTGTGACCCTGGAGGATGGCACCCGCGATGCACACGGGGGACTCGACCGCCTGCACCCTTTCCAGGGGGAACTTGCGTTCCGCATCGTGGGCCGCGAATTCCGGCCGGAGGCACAACCCTCCCTGGGGAATGACCCCCATACCCCGCCAGGGCCGGTCGCAGGGTTGAAAGACCCGCTTCATCAGGGCCTGGGCCTCCCGGTTGCCCTCGCGACTCACCACCCGGGCGTACTGGTTCTCCACGCCCCAACGACCTTCTTCCAGCGCGCGCAAGGCCATGAAAATGCCCTGCAACAAATCCAGGGGCTCGAAGCCGGTGACCACGATGGGGACCCGATAGCGTTCCGCCAGGGGTTCGTATTCCCAATATCCCATGACCGCGCACACATGGCCCGGGGCCAGAAAGGCCTGCACCTGGTTCCAGGGGGATTCCAGGATGGCCTGAATGGCCGGGGGAACACGGACATGGGCGCACAGAATCGAGAAGTTCTCGATGCCCTGTTGGTGGGCCTGCCAGACGGCCATGGCCACGGAGGGCGCGGTGGTCTCGAAGCCCACGGCAAAGAAGACCACTTCCCGGTCGGGATGTCGTTGCGCCAGGCGCAGGGCATCCAGGGGAGAATAGACCATGCGCACGTCGCCTCCCCGGGCCTTCACCGAGAGCAAATCGGCCTCGGAGCCCGGCACCCGCAGCATGTCCCCGAAGGAAGTGAGGATGACCTCGGGGCGCTGCGCCAGCGCGATGGCCTTGTCAATGAGTTCCAGCGGCGTGACGCATACCGGACAGCCGGGTCCGTGAACCAGGGTGATGGCTTCCGGGAGGAGATGGTCGATGCCCGCCCGAATCAGGGTGTGGGTCTGTCCACCGCAGATTTCCATGATGACCCAGGGACGGGTGACCATCCTGTGGATGGCTTCCACGTAACGACGAGCGGCTTCCGGGTCCCGATATTCGTCGACAAAACGCATGGGCACGGCTCCTGAGTGGTCGGTGGTGGGCAGTGGGCAGTCCGCAGTTCGCAGTGCGCGGTCCGCAGTCCGCGGTCGGCGGTCGGCAGTGGGCGGTCGGCGGGCAGCGGACGGCGGACTGCCCACTGCCCACCACCGACCACTC
>WFVP01000215.1 GCA_015491595.1 Anaerolineales bacterium | reverse complement strand
TCCCTGGAGTGGCCGGGAGAGGGTGGGGGAAGCCCTGGAACTGAAGAGGCAGATTTTTCGCGGCACCTTCGGCTCGTTTTGGGGTTGTAACAACGGAAGAACGGGCGTCGGCGGCCAATGGTACAATGAAAGCCCCAGTTTGCCGAGGAGGTTGAGGCATGCGCCAGACGGAAGAGAAGACGCCGCTGGGAAGTGTACATATTTCACCCAAGGCCATCGCCACCATTGCCTACCATGCCCTGCACCAGACGTATGGTGTCGTGGGGCTGGCGCCCAAGAATCGGTTGCAGGCCCTCACTCGCGACCCCTTGCAGGGCATCGAGGTCCGGTACGACGGCGAGGGCTTGGAGATTGAGGTGTACATCATCGTGGAATACGGAACCAACCTGCGCGCGGTGGCCAATAGCGCGGCCAATCAGGTGCGCTATGCCGTGGAGAAGGCCCTGGGGCTCCCCATTAAGGCCGTCAACGTCCATATCCGAGGACTGCGTCACAGCAAATCGCAAGAAGCGGCATCTGAGGAGGAGGCATGAGCGCAGGGGCCTATCAACCGCAACCCAATCCTGAACGTCGTCGGAAGTTTCAGCAGCACCCTGTGGACGGACGCGCCTTTAAACGTTTGGTGGAAGCGGGCCTGACTTGGCTTCGGACCCACCAGGATGTGGTGAACAACCTCAACGTGTTCCCTATCCCCGATGGGGATACGGGGACTAATATGGTGCTCACCCTGCAGGACGCCTTTCAGGAAATTCAAAACCTTCCCGAACGTCACTTAGGGAAAGTGGCCCAGGCGTTGGCCCAAGGTGCCCTCCTGGGGGCCCGCGGGAACTCTGGTGTCATCCTGTCTCAAATCCTCCGGGGCTTCGCCAAGGCGGTGGCGGACCAGGAGACCCTGGATGCCCCGGCTTTCGTCCGGGGTTTGGTGATGGGTCGAGATACGGCCTATAAGGGCGTGGTCAAACCGGTGGAGGGCACCATTCTCACCGTGATTCGTTTCATGGCCGATGCGGCCCAGAAGGCATTGGATGAGGGCAAGGATTTGGTGGACATCCTGGAAGCGGTGGTCGTGGCCGGCCACGAAGCCGTCGAGAAGACCCCGGAGATGCTGGATGTCCTGCGGGAAGCCGGTGTGGTGGACGCAGGAGGCAAGGGTTTGTTCTTTTTCATGGAGGGTATTCTCCGTTACATTGACGGTCTTCCCCTGGACCGTCCGGTGGTGGATGTGGTGCCCCTGTCCTCCCTCAACATCGACCAGCAAAACGAACTCATCGAACCGGGACAGGACTTCGAGGTCGTGGTGGACTTCCGTCCCAACCCTGACTTCAACCTGGAGGCTTTTTACCAACACCTGGCCCAGATGGGTACCGCCATTCAGGTGGGCGAAGGTGAGGGGATGTACCGGATGCACATCCACGTACCCCTGGACAAACGCTATGAGCCCATCGAGTACATCATGCAATTGGGCACGGTGCTCAAGGTGCATATGGAAAACCTGCAGGCCCAGGTCGAGATGCAGGCCGCGGAAGGACGGGAGGAAACGGCTCGTTATGCCCTGGCCAATGTGGAGCCCGGCCAGGTGGCTGTGGTGGCCGTCGCGCCGGGGCCGGGAATCGCGCAGGCTTTTGCCAATCTGGGCGCGGCGGCTATCGTGGAAGGGGGCCAGACCATGAACCCCAGTGTACAGGACTTCCTCAAGGCCCTGGACCCTCTGCCCACCGATAAGGTCATCCTGCTGCCCAACAACAAAAACATCATCCTGGCCGCGCAAGAGGTGCAGAATTTCACGGTGCGGGACGTTCGCGTGGTCCCCAGCCGTACCGTTCCCCAGGGGCTTACGGCCCTGGTAGCCTTTGAGCCCGAAATGGACCTGGACACCGCGGTGGAAGCCATGACCGCGGCCATGGAAGAAGTGCGCAGTGGACAAATCACCCGCGCGACCCGTTCGGTGGAGTTGGACGGGGTCCAGGTGAAGGAAGGGCAATACATCGCCATCCTGGACGAGAAACTGGTGCTGGCCACCGATGACCTGGAAGAAGCCCTCTTGGGGCTGTTGGAAGCCGCGGATGCGGAGGAGTATGAACTGGTGACCCTCTTTTACGGCGCGGACCTGGACGCGGAAGCGGCCCATCGGCTGGCCGATCGGGTGCGCAAGACCTATCCAGACCTGGAAGTCGAACTCCAGTATGGCGGTCAGCCGCACTACCTGTTCATTCTGTCCCTGGAGTGAGGCTGGATGGTCTCCCAGAAAGCGGGGAAAACGGGCGGCTTCCGGGAGGTGGAACACACCGCGGATTGGGCGTTGGAGGTCTGGGCGCCTTCTCTGGAAGCCCTGCTGGAACAGGCGGCCCGCGGTATGTACGCCATGGCCCGTACTCGATTGAAGCCGGAACCGCGCGTCACCCGTACCTTCACTCTTCCTTTTGAAGACCCCGAGACACTCCTGGTGGACTTTCTCAACGAGTTGCTTTATCTGGAAGAGGTGG
>WFVP01000214.1 GCA_015491595.1 Anaerolineales bacterium | reverse complement strand
GCGGAGCGAACCTGGGTGGTGCAAACCCTATGTGAGCAGGACGGGTCCCGCGCGCTATCCGCACTTCGGGCCCGGTCCGTGCAGTGGGTGCTATGGACGCCACGGGAAAGCGCCTTGTGTTCCCCACCTGCATGGCTGGCGGCGCTGACTCCGGTCTGGCGGGAAGGCGGCGTTACCCTGTATCGGGTGCCGTAATACCAACTCCTCCACCAAACAGAACAACAAGGCTTGTTGGGGAGGGCTTCCCCGTGGAGGGGAACATCCGGATGCCGTGTTCCCGAAGGAGGGGTACCGGAACATCGTGTGGGAGAAAACCCCACCCTGTCATTCAATATGTTTCGTTCTCCAGCGGAAAGCGGGTCGCACCATTTCCAGCCCTATCCATACGGCCAGGGGCAGGGGGAAGAACATGATGGGATGTTCGGCATTGCCGCGCAGGGTGACCAGGAACAGCACCCACTCCCCGAGGCCCAGCAGGCCCAAAAGCCCTGCAAGAAGCCGCATCCCACCCGGACCCCGCTCGGTATACCAGGCTCCGATGAGGGCCATGGCAGGGATGAGCATCAACGCGTGGGTCGTGCCCGTGCGTATCCCCAGGAGATTGGTCATGAGCAGGGTCATGGCGGTGACCCATAGGAAGGCTCGGCCCTGGGCCTTCCAGGCTTTTTTCCACAGGGAAAGCAGGTACAGCAAGCCCGCAACATGGAGCACGACCCCCACCAGGCGTTGACCTTCAGGGGGAAGGGGCATCCACGCGGCCAGCGCAGTAAACGGGGAACCCGAGCCTGTGTAAGAGGGGTATTCCATGACCTGCCGAATCCAGCCCGTAAGCCAGTTGGGGAGCAAGACGAACGAGGTACCCCAGAGGAAGACCAGGGTCCCTATTGTGCTCCAGACCATCTTGCGGCGTCCGGTGCCCCAGGACCAGAGGAGGAGCCAGGGTAGCAGGAGGAAGGCCATTTGAGGCTTGACGGTGCTGAGGGCCAGCAGGATGCCTGCCCATAGGTCCCGGCGGGTTTGCAGGAGGACCAGGGCGGCGGCCATCAGGAACGCGTTCCAACCCGCGTACTGTCCCAACACGATGGTCCGCAGGCCGTGATACCCCAGCACGACCCACAATACCAGGGCGAGGCGACCGCGGGGCGAAAGACGCCACCCCGCCCAGCGGGCCGAGAGCAGGGCCAACCCCACCAGGCTGAGTTCCAGAACCGTCATCCAAAGGGCCCGGGCCAGGGTATAAGGGAGCAGGCTGAAGGGAGCCAGGACCACAGCCACGTACAGGGGATAGACTAAATGCGACACATCCTCACCAGGGCGTGCCGGTCGGCCGTAAATCATGTACTGGATGGCGCGGGTGACCTCTGGGGCATAAGGATCCTTCCCCTCCAGGAGCCACAGCCGCAGGGCCAGCCAGCGGGGGAGGAAGTCGTTCCCTCCAGGGGCCATGCGGGCGAACTGGTAGTTCGCGGCCGTGAGCGTGGTCAGCGCGAGGACCGTCAGGAGCAGCGCCAGGATGCGTTTCCGCATGCTCGTCCTTCTCGTCCGGGAGGATGTCCCTCCCATTCTACTTGGATTCGGGCCGCGGTTAAAACCACAAGGACGGGATGGCGCCATCCCGTCCTTGTCGTGGAACGTGAGCGTAAGAAGGTGAACCGGTGACCGCGCAGGCCAAGGGTCCCCACGAGCCGTTTAGTCCCCCGTGGACACGGGCAACAGGCCCATGACCTGGAGCATGGCCTCGTTGGAGTCGAACTTGAAGTAAGGCACGCCCCGCTTCTCAGCCTCGGCCTTCTCGGCTTCGGCCAGGCGCTTGAGGTCCTCCTGGGTGACCAGGGGCTTGCTCACCTTGGCGCGAATCTGGGCCACCACGGCGTCCACGTCGATATCCGCGGGCTCCAGGGTCTTCAGGTACTGCCACAGGGCGTCCGCCGCGTTCTCGCCGTCCTTGCGGGCCGTGCCCACCAGGCCCGTGCTGGGCTGGCGGGCCCAGCCGGCCACAAAGATGCCCTCGATGGGCTCGCCCTTCTCGGGGTCGTAGGCCTCGTAGGAGACGCCGTCCACCGGGAACCGGGGGTTGGGGTTGGTGGCGTAGGCGTTCCATTCCAGGGGCAGGCCAAAGTTGGGGTCCACCCGGTCGCCGATGGAGAAAATCACCGTGTCCACGTCCAGGGTGTACGTGGTACCCAGCTTCTTGGCCTTGGTGCGGCCGTTTTCCAGCACCAGTTCCGTGTCTTCCAGCTCCAGGGCCTTCACCCGACCGTGTTCGTCGCCCAGGATGCGTTTGGGGGAAGAGAGGAAGCGGAAGCGGAACACCGTGGGGGACCCGGTCTCCGGCGCGCCTTCGGCCATGCTCAGGATGTGGGCTTTGGCTTCCTCGGGGTCCTGTCCCACCTTGCGCAGGCGCTCGGCGATGCGCTCAATCTCTTTCTCGAAGTCCTCCACGTCCAGGTTGCGGGCGAAGCGCTTGAATTCCTTCTTGTCGAACTTCACCTCGAAGGGCCCCCGGCGGGCGATGGCGTAGACCTCGTCCACTTTGAGTTCCTTGACCAGATAGGTGGCGATGTCGGCCATGACGTTGCCCACACCGATGATGCCCACCCGTCGCCCGATGGCGAAGGTTTGCTGGCTGAAGGGGGGCAGCAGGTTGTAGTGGTAGACGATTTCCTTGGCGTGGTATACGCCTTCCAGGTCCTCACCGGGAAGGCCCAGGGACTTCGTCCCCTGCGCGCCCGTGGTCACCAAAATGGCCTGGAAGCCCAGGTCTCGCAAATCGTCCAGGGTCAGGTCGCCTTGCTGACCTACGGCGATGTTGCCCAGGTAGGTGACGCCCGGCATCTCCAGGATGCGCTGGAATTGCTTGCGCAGCCCTTCCTTCATCTTGTGCTTGTCATGGTAGATGCCGTATTCCGCCAGACCCCCGGGCTTGATGTCGCGATTGAAGACCACCACGCGCGCACCTTTCTGTGCCAGTGCCCGTGCCGCGTACAGCCCTGCTGGCCCGGCGCCGATGACGGCCACCAGGTAACCCTTGGCTGCCATGTTCCACCTCCCGAAATCTGCTTGTGTTTTGTTCTTTCCGATTATAACGGTTAGACCCCCCTTGCCAAGGGGCAAAAGCGCGGGGATGCGGGCCGGGAAGGGAAGCAAAGGGGGCGAAGAACCGCGTCGTCCAAGGCATACGGCTCCTCCCAGTGTGCCTGACCGTACCCCGGACGCCTTCCGGGGTCGCGGGACAAGTAAAGCATACCCGGGCCCGGGCCGGGCTTCTCAAGGGAAACGGGAAACATGACATTTGTCACTATGGGGTTTCGGAGGCCGACTTTATCCTTGGTCACGTAATCCAAGGTAGGGATGTGACGAACTTCTCTGGGAAGAACGGATTATGTCATCTCGACGGGTTTCCCTCTTCTGGTATGTGGCGTACGCCGTGATCGGCGCGGTGTTTTTGGGCGCGGTGGCCTTCAAGGTGTTCCAGCCCGTGCAGGTGCTCCCCCGGGTGCGCCTGGCGCCGGGCTTTCAGATGGTGGACCACCGGGGGACTCCTTTGAGCAGCGAAGCTCTGCGAGGCCAGGTGGTGCTGTTTACCTTTTGGTACAGCCATTGCCCGGACCCTTGTTTCGACATCCTGCCCACCATGGAATACGTGGCGCGGCACCTGGACCAGGTGCCGGAGATGCGACAGGCGACCATTCCCGTGGCCTTTGTGGTGGTTTCCCTGGATCCGGCGCGGGACACCCCCGAGGTCTTGCAGGCTTACGCCCGGGAGATGAAAGCCCGCACCGGCAAGACGTGGTACTTCGTCACCCATCCCGACCCTGAGGTCCTGAAGACCTACGTGGGCGCGGGGTTCCAGGTGTATTACGAGCCCCAGCCCGACGGCACCATTCGGTTCGACCCCCGGTACATCCTGGTGGACGGGTGGGGCATCATCCGCGGGGAATACAAGTACGAAACGGTGGTCTCCACGCGGGACCGTATCCTGCGGCATTTCGGCGTTCTGGCCCGGGAAATCCAAAACAGCCGCGGCGCGGCCAAGCTCGCGTACGAAGCCGCCCATCTGTTCCTGTGTTACGCCCCATAACCCGTTCAACCCCAGACGCGAGAGGTGACGAATGTCATCTTGGGGTGGAGGGATTCGGTTTCTATACTTGACCAAAACGGTCTAAAAAGCCGAGAAAGTCCACAATTCGGAGCCGGGGATGCACTTCTTGATCAATCGTCGAACGGATTACGCCGTCCGGGTCATCTTGGGGCTGGCCAAGTATCCCGCGGGGACCCGGGTCTCGGCCCAACAATTGAGCGAGGACATGCTCATTCCACTGCCCATGCTCTACAGCCTCCTCAAGGAGCTGGCCCGGGCTCGACTGATTCGCACCTACCCCGGGGCGGGGGGAGGGGTCGAGCTGGCCCACGACCCGGAGGACATCACCCTGTGGGATGTGGTGGTGGCGGTGGACCGGCCGCCCCAGGTCTCGGAATGCGTGGACCATCCCGGCTCCTGCCCCTTTGCACCGACCTGTCCGGTGCGTCGTCGGTGGGCCCGGATTCAACACTTGATTCAGGAAGAACTGGAAGGGGTCACCTTTGCCGAACTGGTGCAGGAGGCCCAGGCGTCCATGTTCGCCCTGCCCCCGGATCCAGGCGCCGACGGCGCCCAAACCCCCTGAAGTGGACGAAGGAGGACGATGATGCAACGCTCTTGGAAGTTCTTGGCCTTGCTGGTCGTGGTGCTCGCGGCGGGCGGATGGCTCTTCTGGAGGTTCCGTCCCCATCGTTTCGCGGGCACGGTCCTTCAGTCCCCGGAGCCGGCGTACGACTTCGAGCTGACCTCGGCCGAGGGCCCGGTGCGCCTGAGCGACTTCCGGGGCAAGTGGGTGCTGCTCTTCTTCGGATACACCCACTGCCCGGACGTCTGTCCCACCACCCTGGCCGACCTGGCCCGCGTGATGGATTTGCTGGGCAGGGACGGGGAGAAACTGCAGGTCATCATGATTTCCGTGGACCCCAAACGGGATACGCCCGAACGCATGGCCGAATACGTGCGGTATTTCCACCCCTCCTTCATCGGGCTGACGGGCACGGAAGAGGATATCCGGGAGGTCGCGACCCGGTACGGCATCTTCTACAACTATCCCCAGGGCACCCCGGAATCGGGGTATATCGTGGAGCACACCGCGTCCACCCTGTTGATTAATCCCGAGGGCTACCTCAAGGTCATCTTTCCCCCCACCTTTGGTCCGGACGGCATCACGCCCGAACAGATGGCCGCGGACCTGAAGTACCTGCTGCGCCGATAACCTCTCGCGCAAGGAGGAGGCTCTATGGCTCGTTGGATGATGGGACTCGTATTGGGAATGGCCCTATTGGGGTTGGCCGCCTGCCAGTCGACCCAAGGGCCGAAGCTAAAAGTGGAGGACCCCTGGGCCCGTTCTTCGCCCATGAACGTGGAGATGGGCGCGATTTACTTGAAGATTCGCAATGAAGGCAACGAAGCCGATGCCCTGGTGGGCGTGCAGACGGAGGCCTGCAAGAAAGCCGAGATTCACGAGACCTACCAGAAAGAGGACGGCAGCATGGGCATGCGTCCTGTGGAAGGAGGCCGCGTGCCGTTGCCACCGGGGGAGACGGTTTCCCTGGAACCCGGGGGATTGCACATCATGTGCATGGGGAAGCAGGTTCCCTTTGAGGAAGGCACCCGGTTTTCCCTGACGTTGACCTTTGCCAACCACGAACCCATCACCGTGGAAGTGGAAGTGCGCAAATAATCCCTTGGTCTGCTGAGGAGGTGTTGCCATGCAGGAACAGGAAACCTTCACCCCGAAAGGCGCCTGGGCTTTTGCCCTGCTCTTTCTGGTGCTCCTGGTTCTCATTTGGGGCACGGTGTACTACCTGCTGGTCTCCCAGGGTCCAACCGTATAGCCAGCGAGGAGGTGAGCCATGCACATTCACGAACTGGAGAAGCGCTGGATTCAAATCAGCATCGCGTTGCTGGCCGCCTTCGCGGTGCTCATCGGCGTCGCGGCCTTTGCCTTTGGCGTCCAGGTCCCGACGCTGGAGCGCCGGGTGGACCCGACGCGTCTGGACGAGGACCCTGTGTGGTCCAACCCCGGCGTGCGGGAAATCGTGCCCGGTGAGCAGTACGAGGTCTATCTGATTTCCAAGGCCTGGCAGTTCGTCCCCCGGACCATTGAGGTGCCGGCTGGGGCCAAGGTCACCTTCTACATCACCAGCGCGGACATTCAGCACGGGTTCAAGATTGTGGACACCAGCGTGAGCATGCAGGTGTTGCCGGGATACGTGGGGAAGGTCTCCTACGTCTTTCGTGAGCCCGGCGAGTACATGATGATTTGCACCGAGTACTGCGGGCTGGGCCACGCGGCCATGTACGGCGTCATCAAAGTGCTGCCACCCCAGAAGTGAAGGAGGGAACCACTATGTCCGAGGTCTTCCAACTGCCCCGGAGTGAGAAGAAACTGGTCGTCTGGCACCTGGTCATCGCCGTCGCGGCCCTCTCGGTGGGCGGGCTCTTCGGGCTCTTTCAGGCCCTGAACTACGGCGGCGTTGACCTGTACGGCTTTTTGGGCAAGCTGGGCTTGAAGAGTTACTATCAGGGCCTCACCCTCCACGGCGTGCTCAACGCCATCATCTGGACTACCTACTTTATCATGGGCTTTTTGACCTTCAACGTGGTGTACGGCCTCAAGCGACCGCTGAAGTCCGCCAAACTGAACTGGGCGGGCTTCTGGGTCATGACCCTGGGCCTGATTTTGGCCGCGCTCATGATTCTGTCCAATCAGGCGTCGGTCCTGTACACCTTCTACCCGCCCCTCAAGGCCCCCTGGATTTTCTACCTGGGCCTGACTTTGCTGGTGGTGGGCTCCTGGATTGAAGGCTGGGGCTTGGCCTGGACCTTCTTCGCCTGGAAGAAGGAAAACCCCGGAGTCCGTTCGCCCTTCATCGCCTTCGCCGCGGTCCTGACCTTCATCCTGTGGCAGCTGGCCACCCTGGGAGTGGCCGCGGAAGTGCTGGCCCTGTTGCTCCCCTGGTCCATGGGCCTGACCCAGGGGGTGGACGTGGAGCTGGCCCGGACCCTCTTCTGGTGGTTCGGGCATCCTCTGGTCTACTTCTGGCTGCTGCCTGCCTACATCTCCTGGTACGCCTACCTGCCCCGGCAGGCGGGAGGCAAGCTGTTCAGCGACACCCTGGCCCGCCTGGCCTTCTGGCTCTTCCTGCTCCTGTCCGTGCCTGTGGGCTTCCATCACCAGTACCTGGACCCGGGCGTGCCGCCGGGTTGGCGCTACATCCACGCCCTCCTCACCCTGTCCGTGGTGGTGCCCTCCATGATGACCCTGTTCACCGTGGTGGCCTCGCTGGAGTACGCGGGTCGTAAGCGGGGCGGGAAGGGCCTCTTCGGCTGGATTTGGGCCCTGCCCTGGAAGGACCCCTCGGTGGCGGCCCAGCTGCTGGCCGGGCTCATCTTCATGTTCGGCGGCATCGGCGGGGTACTCAACGCTTCCTACAACATCAACATGATTCTGCACAACTCCGCCTGGGTGGTGGGGCACTTCCACCTCACCGTGGGTACGGCCGTCACCCTGAGCTTCATGGGGATTTCCTACTGGCTGGTGCCATACCTCACGGGGAAACCCCTGCCCGAGAAGGTGGCCCGGGCGCAGGTCTGGTTCTACGCCATCGGCATGACCATCTTCTCCCAGGCCCTGCACTCCCTGGGCCTGGCCGGGGCGCCGCGGCGCACGCCCCTGGGGAACGCGCCCTACATCCCACCGGAGTGGCAGGGGCTGCTGTTGCGGGTCGCCATCGGCGGCGTCTTGCTGGCCACGGGGCTGTACCTCTACATCTACATCATGGCCCGCTTGGCCTGGGGTAAGGCGAAGAAGCCCGTCACCGTGGAGCCCCCCGTCGCCGAGGCCCTGCACGACCCGCAGCAGACCCCGGCCTGGCTGGATTCCTGGCGGCCTTGGGTCATCGGGGCCATCGCCCTGGTGGTGCTGGCGTATACGCCGGTCCTCCTGGACCTCATCACCAACATGGTGCCCGTGGACGCGCCCATGATGAAGTTGTGGTGATGCCGCGGGACACGCGGTATAGGCGACCTCCGTCGGACGGAGGTGAGGGGCGACCGAGGATGCCGGTCGCCCCTCACCATGCGGATGCTCAGGATGCGCCTATGTCCCGGCACATGCACGCTTTCCCCTTCCACGGCGATACGTGGTTGCGCCGTCTCGAAGGCATGACGGTGCGCCTGGAGGCCCCTCTGTATCGTTGGGTGCGGGACCCCTGGCTGTTTCTGTTCTACCATACCGGGACCCTGGCCTTCGGCACGCTGGTGCTGTTGGGCGTGACCGGGCTGTACGTGACCCTCTTCTACCGCTTTGGTTTTGAGGGGTCCTACGCCTCCATCGTGGGTTTGGACGCCAACCTGGTGGGCCGGGTCATGCGCAGCGCCCATCGCTATCTGGGGGACCTTTTTCTGGTGTTCACCCTGTTGCATGCCTGGCGCATGTTCGTCCAGAATCGCTTCAAGGGAGCCCGCTGGTTGGGATGGGTCGCCGGCGTGGGGATGCTCGCGGTCACCTGGGCCATCGGGGTAACGGGTTTCTGGATGCTGGCCGACCAGCGGGCCCAATGGCTGCATGGCGGGTTGCAACATCTCCTGCAGCGAACCCTGTGGGGGCAGCGGTGGGTGGTGGACTTCCTGTTGCCCTCGCCGGAGAACAACGGCTGGCTGTACATGGTGCTCCTTTTCTTCCTCCACGTGGGCCTGACGGGGCTGTTGGGCTTACTCTACTGGTGGCACATCCGGCATCTCCAGCGCCCTCGTTGGCTGCCGCCTCGACCCTGGTGGGCGTGGGTGACCGTCGGGGTCCTTCTCCTGGCCCTTTTCTGGCCCGTCCCGCACCTTCCCATGTGGGATTTCACCCGCTGGCCGGAGACCGTCCCGCTCAACGTCTTTTATCTGAGCCTGCTGCCCGACCTTCTCCGGCGCGGCTGGGGAACCGCGGTCCTGGCCCTGCTCCTCTTGGGCGTCGCCCTGTTTCCCTGGGTCTGGTGGCCTGCCAGACGTCCGCGGCCCGTGCGCCTGAAGGTAGATGCCTGCATCGGGTGCACATTGTGCGCGCAGGATTGTCCCTATGGGGCGTTGGAGATGGTCCCGCGGGAGGGACCGGGGCCCCAATGGGTGGCCCGGTTGCACCCGGAGCGCTGTGTGGGATGCGGGGTATGCGTCGGCAGCTGTCCCACCGATGCCTTGGCCTTAGAAGAAGGCGCGGGCGACCCTGAAACCCTGCGGGCCCGCATACGAACGGCGGCGCAACCGGCCCAGGGTCAGGCCCCGCGGGTGGTCCTGGCCTGCGCCCGACATCGGGCCCACAACCCGGCATGGGGAACGTCCGACGTCCCGGAAGGGACGAGGGACGTTCCCACGCGCGTCGTGGAGGTCTCGTGCGTGGCCGCCGTGCATCCCGACGTCCTGGCCCTGGCCTGGGAACAGGGAGCCGGCCAAGTAGAGGTGGTGGGCTGTCCCCCGGAGGACTGTCCCGCACGTTACGGGAACCGGTGGGAGGAAGCCCGTTTGCGCCGGGAGCGGAAACCCTGGTTGCGGGCCCGCTGGCGGGCGTTTCCCCTGCGGTGGCGCTGGACGCCTCCCAGCGAATTTCGACGGATGGCGACGGATGGGAACCGGTTCCCCGGGGAGGAGACGGCGTTGCCGGAGCATCGTCAGGAAGCAGGACGCTCCTGGTGGCGCCGTCCGGGCTCCAGAAGGGCGCTCACCCTGTGGGCGGCCCTTTTGCTCCTGGTGGGCCTGGGGAACCGGTGGCCTTATCCAGGCCCCGCCTGGGCCCAGCAGGCCACCCTGGACCTGGTGGTGACGCATACCCTGGGGCAACCGTTGGAGAAAGCGCAGCCCCTCGCATCCGACCCTTCCCGGGCGCCGGGGCTCTACCTGTGGCTGGATGGAACCCTCTCGGGCTTCTGGCCCACGGCCGTTCCCGCGTCGGGACGCATTACCCTCTTTCGGCGGATTTTCCTGGAGCCGGGATGGCACCGAGTCCGGGTGGAATGGGTGGTGGAAGACGCCCGGGGCGGGCGGGAGGCCTGGCGCCTGTTGCAGGTCGAACAGACCTGGACCTCGCGGCGGATTTACCTTTTCCACTTCCGGGACGAGCGCCAGGACGGCGACCCCGAGCGGGGACGGCGGTTGTTCTTCGAGCAGCTCCCCGGGGAGAACACGGGTTGTCGGTTGTGCCACTCCCTGGAACCGGGGGTGACCCTGGTGGGACCGTCCCTGGCGGGGATTGCCGACCGAGCGGCGTATAGGATTCCGGGCATGAAAGCGGTAGAATACCTTTATCAGTCCATCGTGGACCCTGACGCCTACGTGGTGCCGGGTTACCCTGCGGGGGTCATGCCGCCCAACTATCGGGAGTTCCTGAGCGAGGAGGAGATTCAAGACCTGGTCGCGTTCTTACTCACGTTGCATGCGTCCGAGGCAACCCCAACACCGAATCCTTAAGGAGGTGCGAATCATGATGCGCAAAGTTCTCCTGTTGGCTGTGCTCGTCTTGGCGGCCCTGACGCTGGCCGCGTGTGGCGGAAAGGAGGCCGCGGAGGAGGGTGCGGCGGGAGGCGCTCCCGCGGAAGAGGTCACGGTCACGGGCGACCCTGCCCGGGGCGAGGCCCTGTTCAAGGCGCCCGCGGTGGCGGGACAGGCGGGCTGCACGTCCTGCCACTCCCTGGAGCCGGATGTGACCCTGGTGGGGCCGTCCCTGGCCGGCATCGGTTCCCGGGCGGCCGAACGGGTGCCGGGGATGAGCGCGGCGGAGTACCTCAAGCAGTCCTTGCTGGAACCCAACGCCTACGTGGTGGAGGGCTTTCCGCAGGGCGTCATGCCCGCCTACAACGGGTTGAGCGAGCAGGAGCTGCAGGACCTCATCGCCTACCTGCTGACCCTGAAGTAACGCCCGCGTCCGGCCCCGAAAGGCCGAACCGCGGGCTGTGCTCCGTCCCTGGGTGTCGGACCCGCCGGGTCTCCGACGCCCGGGGACTTTCCTTTTCCGCTTCGGGTTCCCCAAACGGGTGAACGGGGTATAATCACAAGGCGCTTGTTGCCAGATATCTCCATGGAGGATGGTGCATGTTCAAGGTCACCAAGGAAATCCTGCCCACCCACCACGCGAAACTGGTGGTGGAATTCGCTCCCGAAGCCGTGGAACGGGCCAAGCGTCGGGTGGCCCGGAAGCTCTCCCAGCAAACCCGTGTGCCTGGTTTCCGTCCCGGCAAGGCCCCCTATGGGGTGGTGGTTCGCCACTTCGGCGAGACCGTCGTCCGGGAGGAATTGTTGGACACCCTTTTGGATGAGTACTACGGCAAGATTCTGGAGGAAGCCGAGGTGAAACCCGCGCTCCCGGGTCAGGTCAAACAGGTCGTCTCCTGGGAGCCGCTGGTGGTGGAAATCGAGGTTCCTTTGGAGCCGGAAGTGGACCTGGGGGATTACAAGGCCCTGCGGGTGCCCTACGAACCGCCCCAGGTGGACGAGGAGGAAGTGGAACGGGCCCTGGAAAACCTGCGTCGGATGCACGTGCGCATGGAGACGGTGGACCGGCCGGCTCAGGTGGGTGACGTGGTCCAGATGAAACTCAAGGGGAAATACACCCCTCCCGCCAAGGAAGGCGAGACTCCTGAGACCCGCCACATTCCCGAAGAAGAGGTCTCCCTGCTGGTCAAGGACGACGAGGACCCCGAAGAGTGGCCCTTCCCCGGGCTCTCCAAGCAGCTGGAGGGCACCAAGAAGGGGGACAAGCTCACCCTGTCCTACACCTATCCCGAGGATGCCGAGAACGAGAGCATGCGGGGGTACACCTTCGAGTACGAGGTCGAGGTCCTGGAAGTTCAGACCCCCGTGTATCCGGACATCACCGATGAATTCGTGAAGGAGCACACCGAGTACGAGACGGTAGAGGACTTGCGGAAGGGCATCCGTGCCAACCTGGAGGAGGACCGGCGCAGCCAGTACGACCGGGAGTATCGGGAGAAGGTGCTGAAGGCCCTGGTC
>WFVP01000213.1 GCA_015491595.1 Anaerolineales bacterium | reverse complement strand
TTTCCGGTCCTCGCGCCGATGACCCCGTGCTTCTGGATTTGCACGAGCGGGGTTTCCCTCTGGTGCTCCACGGCCAGTTGCCCGGAACCGACATCCCCTTCGTGGATGTGGACAACGTGGCCGGCGCGCGCCAAGCCGTGGAACACCTGCTTCGCCTGGGACACACCCGCATCGGCATCATCACCAACGCGCCCCTTTCCTATGTTTCCGCCCGCCAACGACTGAAAGGTTACCAGCTCGCGATGCGGGCTGCGGGCATCGAACCACCTTCTGAATGGATTCAGCACGGAAACTTCGACGAAGCCAGTGGGCGTCGGGCCATGCAGGCGTTGCTGCAGGTGCGTCCACGCCTGAGCGCGGTCTTCGTAGCCAGCGACATGGTGGCCGTCGGAGCCCGGTACGCCCTGTGGGAAGCGGGCCTGCGTGTTCCCGAGGACATCGCCCTGGTGGGCTTTGACGACCTTCCCCTCGCCGCTTACACCGTTCCTCCTCTAACCACGGTGCACGTCCCTGCCCAGGCCCTGGGCCGGGCGGTAGGTGAACTGGTTCTCCAACGGATTCAGGGAGCATCCGTTTCCTCACGTCGTCTGCCGACCACGCTCGTCGTCCGGGCGTCCTGTGGTGCCCGTAAGTTCTCAGCGCGCGCAAATCTCACATAAGGAGGTGAAGGGATGATTCGCCGTTGGTGGATGTGGATGCTGTTGACGTTGGGGCTGGCCGTGTTGGCAGCCTGTCAGCCCAAAGAAGTGGTGAAAACCGTGGTCGTGACCCAGGAGGTGGAGAAGCAGGTCGTGGTGACCAAGGAAGTCGAGGTAGTGAAGACCGTTGAGGTCCAACCCAAGAAGGGCACTATCGTGGTTCTAGGCGTCTGGGGCGGTGCGGAACGGGAAGCCTTCCAGGACGCGGTCGCGCCCTTCACCGAGAAGACGGGCATTGGCGTGGCCTTTGAGGGCACTCGCGACCTGGCCGCGGTGCTCACCACCCGCGTGGAAGCCGGAAACCCGCCGGATATCGCCATCCTCCCCAACCCCGGCCAGCTCTATGAACTGGCCGCGCAAGGTAAACTGGTCCCCCTGGATGACATCCTCGATGTCGAGCAAATCAAGAAGGATTATGGTCAGTCCTGGGTGGACCTGGCCAGCTATGACGGCAAGCTCTACGGCATCTTCTACAAGGTCGCCATCAAGAGCCTGGTCTGGTATAACCCCAAGGCCTTCGAGGCCAAAGGATACTCCGTGCCCACCACCTGGGATGAGCTCATGGCGCTGACCGAGCAGATTGCCCAGGACGGGGCCACGGCTTGGTGCATCGGCCTGGAGAGCGGTGCGGCCAGCGGTTGGCCCGGCACCGACTGGATTGAGGATATCATGCTGCGCACCGCGGGGCCCGAGGTGTATGACAAGTGGGTCCGCCACGAAATCCCCTGGACCGATGAAGCGGTCAAGAAGGCCTGGGAGATGTTCGGCCAAATCGTGCTCAACGAAAACTACGTCTACGGCGGACCGGAAGGCGCCCTCAACACCAGCTTCGGCGATGCCCCGCGACCCCTCTTCGACGACCCGCCCGGCTGTTACCTGCACCGCCAGGCGTCCTTCATCACCGGATTCTTCCCCGAGGGTCTGACCGCGGGTGAAGACTACAACTTCTTCGTGCTGCCGCCCATCGACCCCAAGTGGGGTACCCCGGCCCTCATCGCGGGCGACGTGGTGGTGGTCTTCAACGACACGCCTGAGGTGCGGGAATTCGTGAAGTACCTGGCCAGCGCGGAACCCCAGACCATCTGGGCCCAGAAGGGCGGCTTCATCTCCGCGAACAAGCAGGTGCCCCTGGATGCCTACCCCGACGACCTGACCCGCAACATGGCCAAGGCCATCGTGGAAGCCCAGGTGGCCCGCTTCGACGGCTCGGACCTGATGCCGGCCGCGGTGGGTGCGGGCGCCTTCTGGCAGGGCGTGCTGGACTACGTGAGCGGCCAACCTCTGGATGAGGTGCTCCAGGCCATCGAGGCCGCGGCCCAGGACGCCTACAAGTAGCCGTGAGCGGATAGCGGTCAACAGGCAGCAATAAGCAGTGAGCGGTGGGCTGTCGGCCATCCTGCTGACGGCCCACCGCCACCACACCGCCGACTGCCGACCGCTGACTGCCGACCACCCTGACGAGCCATGCGCTGGCAAAAGTCTTGGCTCCCCTGGTTGTATCTGGCCCCCGCGCTGCTCATCCTGGCCGCGTACCTGGTGTATCCCACGGTGGAAACCCTGCGGCTCAGCTTCTACGATGCGCGCGGGGAAACGTTCATTGGGCTGGAGAACTACCGCTGGGTGTTCACCGCCCGGCCCATGCGCATCGCCTTCCGCAACAACCTGCTGTGGATTGTGGTCTTCACCTCGACCACGGTGAGTTTAGGACTCGTCCTCGCGGTCATGGCCGACCGGGTGCGGTACGAAAGCCTGTTCAAGTCCGCGGTGTTCCTGCCCATGGCCATTTCCTTCGCGGGCGCGGGCGTGATTTGGCTCTTCATGTACGCCTACCGTCCGGCCCAGGCACCCCAAATCGGCCTCTTGAACGCCATCCTGGTGGACGTGTTCCACACCAAACCCGTAGCCTGGCTCACGAACCGCCACATCAACAACTTCTCCCTCATCGCAGTAGGCGTGTGGATTTGGACGGGCTTCAACCTGGTCATCCTCTCCGCGGCCTACAAGGGAATTCCCCGGGAACTCCTGGAAGCGGCCCGGGTGGACGGCGCCAGCGAATGGCAGATTTTCTGGCGCATCATCCTGCCCTTGATGAAGCCCACCCTCGCGGTGGTCACCACCACCATGATTATCAACGTCCTCAAGGTCTTCGACATTGTGTACGTCATGACCAACGGCAACTACGACACCGAGGTCATCGCCAACCGGATGTACAAAGAAATGTTCCACTTTCGAAACTTCGGCCGGGCCAGCGCGATTGCCGTGGTGCTCCTGCTGGCCATTCTGCCCGTCATGCTCATCAACATGAGCCGTTTCTTGGAGAGCGGGGAGCGGTGACGTCAACGTCCATGGTCCACCGCTGACCGCAGGGACCCACCCCGGGAGAGTCGGCCATGCGTATCCGTCCCGAACGCCTCGTGTTGCACGCCGTGCTCATCAGCGTGGCCCTCCTCTGGCTCACGCCCACGGTCGGCCTGCTGGTCAGCTCCTTTCGGCCCCGAGATGCGGTGCTTTCCAGCGGATGGTGGACGGTGTTTACCCATTTTTGGGACTTGCGGCAGTTCACCCTGGAGAATTACATCGAAATCCTCACCGCCCAGGGCATGGCCCGCGCCTTTCGAAACAGCCTGTTGATTACCATCCCCTCCACGGTGATTCCCATCAGCGTGGCCGCGCTGGCCGCGTACGCCTTCGCCTGGATGGACTTCCCTGCCCGGCGGTTCCTCTTCGGCGTGGTCGTGGGCCTGATGATTGTCCCCCTGCAGATGACCCTCATCCCCCTCCTGCGGGTGTACAACCGCCTGGGCCTGGCCGGGACCTTCGTCGGCATCTGGCTGGCCCACACCGGATACGGCCTGCCCTTTGCTATCTACCTCTTGCGCAACTTCTTCGCCGCGCTGCCACGAGACCTCTTCGAATCCGCTTACCTGGACGGCGCTTCCCAGTGGACCGCGTTCTGGCGGTTGGCCTTACCCCTGTCTACCCCGGCCCTGGCCTCCCTGGCCATCTTTCAGTTTCTGTGGGTCTGGAACGACCTCCTGGTGGCCCTCATCTACCTGGGCGGGACGGAAGACGTGGCCCCCCTCACGGTGAAGCTCACCGGCCTGGTCAACTCCTTAGGGCAGAACTGGCACCTGCTGACCGCGGCGGCCTTCGTCACCATGGCCCTGCCCCTGGTGGTCTTCCTCACCCTGCAACGTTACTTCGTGCGGGGAATTCTGGCAGGTTCCATCAAGGGATGAAACCCGGGCCAAAACGGACATCGGGAATGGACCTCAACGACGGGTCCATCCGGACAACGCAACGGGGCGCCGGTTCAAAACCCCTATCGCATTCCCGCGAACCTCTCGATCAAGGAGCAGCCCATGTTACAGACCGTTCCCACACAACCCAAGCGTCTCCAGGACTACCGCGGCATTGTGGATGACGCGTTACTGGACGAAATCGACGAACTGGCCCGACGGCTTCGAGGCGCGCGCGTGGTCCACATCAACGCCACGGCCTTCGGAGGCGGCGTGGCCGAAATCCTCCAATCCCTGGTACCCCTGATGCAGGACGTGGGGCTGGACGCTCAGTGGCAGGTAATTCACGGGGAAAACGAGTTCTTTCAGGTGACCAAAGCCTGCCACAACGGCCTGCAGGGCATGGCCCTGGACTTCACGCCCGAGATGCAGGCCATCTGGGAGCGCTATAACCGGGAGAACGCCTCCCGCTTCGAAGGCGCGTACGACTTCGTGGTGGTGCACGACCCCCAACCCGCGGGCCTGCGCCGCTTCGCCGAGGGCCGGGGAGGACGTCGCTGGATATGGCGCTGTCACATCGACACCTCCCGACCCCATCCGCCCTTCCAGGCCTTCTTCCTCCCCTACGTGGAAGAGTACGACGCGGTCATCTTCACCTTGCAAGATTTCGTCTTTCCGGGCATCCGGGAACCCCACATCCGCATCATTCCGCCGACCATCGACCCCCTGGTGCCCAAAAACCAACCCATGGCCCCGGACCGGGCCCGGGAAACGGTAGCCCGCTTCGGCCCCGACCCCGACCGACCCCTGCTCCTCCAGGTGGCCCGCTTCGACCCCTGGAAGGACCCCTTGGGCGTCATCGATGCGTACCGGGCGGTCAAGCGAGAAGTGCCAACGGTGCAACTGGCCCTGGTGGGCGTCATGGCCCACGACGACCCCGAGGGCTGGTTCTACTTGGACCGGGTGTTGCGCTACGCCGGGGAAGACATGGACATCCACGTGCTCCACAACTTCCACGGTGTGGGCCCGGTGGAAGTGGCCGCGTTCCAGACCATGGCCACGGTGGTGGTGCAAAAGTCCACCCGTGAGGGCTTCGGCCTGGCGGTGACCGAAGCCTTGTGGAAAGGCAAACCCGTCGTGGGCGGTCGGGTGGGCGGCATTCCCCTGCAGGTGCGGGATGGAGAAACAGGCTTCCTTGTCGAAACCGTGGAAGAGGCGGCGGAGCGCATCCTGTATCTGCTCCGACATCCCGTGGAGGCCCAACGGATGGGAAAGGCCGGCCGGGAACACGTACGCCGGCACTTCCTCATGCCCCGTTTACTGCGGGACTATCTCAAACTCTTCGCAGAGCTGGCGGTATGAAAATTTGCGGCGGGCCAAAGCCCGCCGCAAAAAGCGCTCCCAAAGAAATCTTCTTTTCGGCGGCAAAGCCGCCTGTTTCAAGGCCCAACAAACCGGGCTCCATTTGTGAAAGGACCATCCTTCAGGGCGGTGGTCACGCACCACCGCCTTGTTCTACGGGGGAAGGGAAAACCCCTTTAGGAAAACATCTCCACCACGTGCCGCAGGGCTTGCAGGAAGCGGTCCAGGTCCTCAAAGGTGTTGTACAGGTACAGGCTGGCACGGGTGCTGGCCGGCACGCCGTAGCGCTGGTGCAGAGGCTGCGCGCAGTGGTGCCCGGCCCGCACCGCCACGCCGTAGTGGTCCAGGACCTGGGCCACATCATGGGGATGAGCCGCGTCCAACCAGAAGGAGAACACCGTGCCTCGGTCGTCCATCGTAGTGGGACCGAGGAGCCGCAGGCCGGGAATCTCCAGCAAACGGGGAAGCAGGTACTCGCCCAGGGCCCGCTCGTGGGCGGTGATGGCCTCCCACCCAACGCTCTCCAGGTATTCAATGGCCGCGGCTAGGCCCACCG
>WFVP01000212.1 GCA_015491595.1 Anaerolineales bacterium | reverse complement strand
GTCTTACCATGCGGGCGGAAATCAAACGCCTGCAAATGGACCTGGGGATTACGTCCATTTACGTAACCCACGACCAGGTGGAAGCCATGACCATGGCCGACCGCATCGCGGTGATGCGGGACGGCAAGCTTCAGGCCTTTGCCACGCCCGAAGAGCTCTACGAGCGTCCCCGGAACCTGTTCGTAGCGGGGTTCATCGGGAACCCGCCCATGAACTTCGCGGACGTGGAAGTGGTCCAGGAGAACGGCCGGTATTACGCGGTGAACCCGGACCTGAAGCTGGAAGTGGACCCGGCGCGCGGTCAGAAAGCGGCGGGTCGTGGGCGGGTCATTATGGGCATTCGGCCGGAACACATCCGGCTGGCTCGCGCCGATGAAACACCGGACCTGGAAGGGGAAGTTTACCTGGTGGAACCCCTGGGGCGGGACGACCTCATCAACGTCCAGGTGGGCAGCACCCACTTCCATTTCCTGGTCGACCCGGCTTTGAAACTGGCCATTGGAGACCGCATCGGCCTCAAAATCGACACCTCGCGGGTGCAGTTCTTCGACCCTCAGACGGAGCTCTCCTTGCTCTGGGCTTGAGGGGGCGCTCCCGAGGGCTTTCTCCCGCGCTTATCGGGCGCGCTCAGGCATTCCTCTCCCCTAAGGATGCTTCACCGAGGGCGAGGCGAGGGAGACCGCCTCGCCCTCATCATGGTGGACGGCTTCTCGCCCGAAGGGTTGGCGTAGCTGGCAGGATGGGGACGGCAACCCGGAACAGGACGCGCCAGGAGGACCACGCTTCCGGGGCTTAGGCCGAACCTGGAATGACAAACGTAAATTTCCCTTTCCTCTTTTCCTGCACTATAATAGCAGCAGACCGTTGGCGGCGGAGCAGACATGACCCAGAAGACCACCTGGGAGCAAGCCCAAGAGGCCCTGGCGCGGGGGGATTACGAAACCGCGCATACACTGATTGTTCGCTTGTTGCGTCGCGAGCCCGATAACGTGACCTATTTGCTCTTCCTGAGCGCGGTCACCCCCGATGAGGAAGAGCGGCTGCAGGCTCTGGAACGGGTGTTGCGTTTGGACCCGGAGAACCCCGAGGCCCGGCGGGGTCTGGCGTACTTTCGTGGCTCCGAGCCTCCCGAGCCTCCCCGCGCCCTCGACTTGCGGGGGCATTGGGAGAAGCAATGGGAGACCCAGGAACAGGAGGCCCTTCCGCAGCGTCCCTGGCGGCCGTATGCCCTGGGAGCGGGGTTGTTGTTGGGCCTGCTCGTGCTCACCCTGGCGGGTCGGGCTTTGTGGGAAAGGGTGCGCCCGCAGCGGTTCGGCACCATCGGCCGCCTGACCTTGGTTCCCACCACGCCGGCTCCGACCCACACCCCGAGCCCTTCCCCGCGCTTCACCCCGACTCCGGTTCCCTTGGAACAGCTGCTGGAGGCGACGTACACGCCGACGCCGTACTACCTGCAAACCCCCCATCCCTTCGAGTCCTTCCGGCAGGGGTTGCGGGCCTTTGAGCGGGGGGATTGGGAACAGGCTATCTTCTACTTTGAAGACCTGGTGCGCATTGAGGGGCCGACCGCGGACGCGTATTTCTTCCTGGGCGAGGCCTATCGCCGGAAGGGGGATTGGAAGAAGGCCAAGGCGGCCTTTCAAGAGGCGTTGAAGGTGGACCCGGAATTCGGTCCGGCCTACGTGGGCCTGGCGTTGACGGAAATCCTGGCCTGGGAGACCCAAAACCCCGATGAGCCTCTGTCCGAGGCCGTGTATCAGCGGGTGGAGCAATACTTCCAGAAGGCCCAGACCCTGTCCCCAGATTATGGCGAGGGCTATCTGGCCTGGGCGATGGTCCGGCTGGAATATGGTCGGGACCCGGAGGGCGCTTTGGAGGTCCTCGAGGAAGCCGAGACCTGGCTGCTGGGTTCGCCCCTGGTCGCGTACTGGCAGGCGCGGGCGTATCTGGCCCTGGGCGACCTGGAGCAGGCCCGGGCGAAGGTGCAGCAGGCCCTGGACGCCGACATCACCCACCTGCCCACGTATCTCCTGTATGCCCAGATTGCCCTGGAACAGGGGGACGTGATTACCGCGGAGAAGATGCTGGAGATTTACCGGCGTTATCGTCCCCAGGACCCCGAGGGCCGCTATTGGGCCGCGCGTCTGGCCCAGGCCCAAGGGGACATGGAAACGGCCCTGGAACACTGGACAGCGATTGAGGACGCCTTTCCCGCGCGGAAGCGGCTGGAGATTTGGACCCAAATGGCCCGAGCCTACAGCGCTTTGGGCGAAGGGGAGAAAGCCCTCTCGTATGCGGAGCGGGTCCTGAAGTGGCGGGGTGAGGAAGATTACGAAGCCCAACTGGTCATGGGGCTGGCCTGGTACGCGGCGGGGAAGGTGGGGAACGCCTATCTGCATTTCCACGAAGCCGTGCGCCTGGCCCAGGCCGCGGACGACCTGGCCGCCTATTATGAAGCCCTGTATTGGCGGGCCAAAGCGTTGAGTCAGCTGGACCAGCCCGAAGCGGCCGAGCGGGATTGGAAGGCCCTTCTGGAGGGCCCCGAGGACTACGTACCCGAGGCCTGGAAGGAAGAGGCGCGGGCTTACCTCTTTCCCCCAACGGCTACCCCGACCCCGACGGTCACCCTAAAGGTCACACTG
>WFVP01000211.1 GCA_015491595.1 Anaerolineales bacterium | reverse complement strand
GAAGGGCTTCAAACGTATTCACCCCCAACCATCCCTTGAGGGTTTCGTTTACAAGCACCCTCCCCAGTCTCAAAGCCAGCCGAGCGGCTTTTCGCCGGTTATCACATCCCCGCATGGCTTCCCCCTAAGATTTCGATTGCCGATTTACTTGCTTCCTCAGATACCATCACGGTCGCGTCTTTGCCGCTATTATATAACAGTTGATGGGTGTAAAGAAATTGAAGTTTGGACAATCCCGCCAACTCCCATTAAGATTGAAGCACCCTCATTCCGGGAGGACTCATGTCACGCGTTCGCCTCCTGCACTTCGCCGACGCCCACATCGACGTGGCCAATTACGGCCGCCGGGACCCGGAAACCGGGTTGCCGGTGCGGGTCATGGATTTCCTTCGGGCGCTGGACTTCATCATCAACACCGCGCTGGAGGAAAAGGTCGACCTGGTCCTCTTCGCAGGGGATGCCTTCAAGGACCGCCATCCCACACCCACCTTCCAGCGGGAATGGGCCCGACGCATCCTGCGCCTCGTCCGGCACGGCATTCCCGTGGTGCTCCTGGTGGGCAACCATGATGTCTCCCCCTCCTGGGGCCGGGCCCACACCCTGGAACTCTTCCGCGTCTTCCAGGTGGAAGGCATCCACGTGGTGGACCGGGTCAGCGTGCTCACCCCGGAGGACCTGGGGGTACCCCTCTACCTCATCGGCATCCCCTGGATTCACCGTTCGGGCCTGCTGGCCTATCTGGACATCTCCCCCCGAGACCCTCGAGAGTGGCATGAAGCCCTGCACGTCTGGCTCGAGGAGTTCGTCCACCGGGCCCTGGAAGAAAAGCCCCCGAATACCCCCACAGTACTCCTGGCCCATGCCATGGTGCCGGGTGCACAGGCGGGATGGGAACGCCTGTTTTCCCTGGACTTCGAATTCCATCTCCCCGGGGGACTGGTGCGGGACCCCCGCCTGGACTACGTCGCCCTGGGGCACGTGCACAAGCATCAGGACCTGAACCCCGGCCAGCATCCCCCTGTGGTCTACGCGGGGTCCATCGAGCGCATGTCCGTGGATGAAGACGAGGAAAAGGGCTTCCTTCTGGTGGAAGTGGAGCCGGGGGGCAGCACGTATCGCTGGGTCCCCATCCCCCACCTGCGCCCCTTCCTGCAGCGCTGGGTTCGTGTGGAGCAACCCGAGGGGGCCACCCAACAGGTGCTGGACGCCCTGGGCCCACCCGAGGACCTGACGGACGCCGTGGTGCGATTGGTGGTGGAATGCACCCCAGAGGTGGAACGGGCGCTGGACTGGCGCGCCATCTACCGCCACGCGGAAAAGGCCCTGGAGTTTCGCCTGGTAAAGCGTGTGCAGCGGGAACATCGCCTGCGCCTTCCCCCAGACACGCCCATCGCCCAGTACACGCCCCTGGAGCTTCTGGAGTTTTACTGGCGCCATCAGGGCAAGACGCCCGAGGAATTCGAGCCCCTGCAGGAACTGGCCCGCCGCATCATCGAAGCGGTGGAAGGGGCCCAGGGGCACGATTCGGCTTGAGGAAGGGTCCAGGAAGAAAACGGTCAGGCGCCAAACGTCATGGTGCGACGGGGAACGCGATGGACCATCATCAAACTCGACCTGCGGGGACGTGAAGTCTACCGGTGGCCGGCGCGCTTGCGGCTCCAGCAAGGCCCGCTGTGGCTTTTCGAAGCCACCTTCCATCTCCCCCAGGGGCCCGTACAGGTGGCCGGGATGACCTTCCACCCCGGGGATTGGATGCTGGAAGCCTACTTCACCGACCGGTGGTACAACGTGTTCGAGGTCTACCAGGGCCCTCAAGGTGGCCCCTTACGGGGCTGGTACGCCAACCTGGCCCGACCGCCCCGCATCCTACCGGAGCACCGCCTGGCCTTCGTCGACCTGGCCCTGGACCTGGTGGTCTTCCCCCAGGGCGAAATGGTGGAAGTGGACCGGGAGGCCTTCGAATCCCTGGCCCTGGACCCCCATGAACGGCGTCAGGCCCTGAAGGACTGGGAGGCCCTAAAGACGGCTTTTCGCCGAGGACAGTTCTACCTGGCCAAAGGCATGGTTCCCCCAGGGCAGGAGGGCAGGCGCCCGTCTTGACCCCTGGATGCGCCCGGGGGAACGGCGGTCCCGCAAGGAAGCGCCTTCGGGGCAACGGCCGCGAGGCGTTTCCGCACACGGGAAAACACGGTGAGGGGAACCGGCGGGCCTCCGTTCTTGGGTAGAATGGGGCAGGAAGATTCCTGATGTCCGATTCCCACCACGAAGGAGGCATCCCCATGGCGGAGAAGATGCTGGCCGTCTGGATTGAGGAGCACGGTGGACCCGAGGTCTTGCGGCATGGCGAGCTTCCCGTGCCCGAACCCGGCCGCGGCGAGGTGTTGGTGCGCCTGCGGGCCGCGGCCCTCAATCACCTGGACCTGTGGGTCCGCCGCGGATGGCCGGGGTTGAAGCTGTCCTATCCCCACATCCTGGGCGCGGACGGCGCGGGCGAAATCGCGGAGGTCGGCCCCGGCGTGGAGGGGTGGCGGAAAGGCGACCGGGTGGTCCTCAACCCCAACATCGGGTGTGGTGAATGCGCCTACTGCCTGGCCGGCGAGGACAACCGCTGCGAACGCTGGCAGTTGCTGGGCGAGACCCGAAGCGGGACCTATGCCCAGTATGTCGTGGTCCCGGCTCGCAACGTGTACCGCCTGCCGGAGCATATGGACTACCACGCGGCCGCGGCCGCGGCCCTGGTCTTTCAAACGGCCTGGCACTCCCTGGTCACCCGGGGCGGGCTTCGGCCCGGCGAACACGTGCTGGTGGTGGGCGCCTCGGGCGGGGTGAACACCGCGAGCATCCAGATTGCCAAACTGGCCGGGTGCACGGTGTACGTGGTAGGTTCCAACGAGCGTAAACTGGCCCTGGCCCGATCCCTGGGCGCGGACGTGCTCATCAACCGCCAGGAGCATCCCAAGTGGCACCGGGAGGTGCTGCGCCTCACCGGAGGCCGGGGCGTGGACGTGGTGGTGGACAACGTGGGGACCACCTTCCCCCTGAGCTTCAAAGCCGCCCGCAAAGGTGGACGCATCCTCACGGTGGGCAATACCGGCGGGCCGGTCTTCGAAATCGACAACCGCTTCATCTTTGGCAAGCATTTGAGCATCATCGGCTCCACCATGTCCACCCAGGCGGACTTTCGCACGGTTATGGACCTGGTCTTCGAGGGCAAGCTGAAACCCGTTCTGGACCGCGTCTTCCCCCTGGAACAGGCCCGAGAAGCCCACGAAGTGCTGGAGGCCGGTGAACAACTGGGGAAATTGACCCTGGAGATTCCCTGAAAGGGATGGTTCCAACCCCCATCCGAAATGGGACGAGGGATAGGCGTTGAAACGCATCTCATGGTCCACGGCATCGCGCCTCCGACAGGCATGGCGGCAGGCGCGCACCTGGCTGGCGCGGTACGGTGAAGCATGGCTGTACTTCGCGCTGTTCGCGGCCCTGTTTCTCACCGGCAGTCAGGTCAACCTGCAGGGGAAAATCGAGCGCATTCGGGCCTACACCCGCCCCATGGAGTTCAACGACGTCGCCTGGATGGCCCGGGCCTGGACGGTCAAAGCCGCGTTCATGCTCCTGTCCCCCGAGCGCTACATGACCCTGGACGACCAACGGGCCCTGGTGGATGCTTATCTCGACCTGGTACGGGAACGGCAACGTCGAGAAGGGGAACTGCAACAAGCCTACGGGGACCCCAACCTGGCGGACCGGGAAGCCCGAATCGCGGCCCTGCAGCGGGAACTGGCCGGACTGCGCGCGCGTCATGCGCGGCTGGCTCCCGTGGTGGAGCAGGTGCTGCAGGCCCAGGTCGCGTTCGTGCTGGCGGAGCTGGGCCTGGGATACGGAGGGGCCATCTTCCCGCCCGTGGTCTATCGGGAAAGCACCCTGCCCAACGCCCTGGTGGTCTCGCCCCGTCACGTGATTCGCCAGGACGCCCTCATCACCCTGGACCCCAACGTTCCCTTCGAGCGCCAGGTAGAAGTGGAAGAGGCCGTGGCCCGGGCCCTCAACGTCTCCACCTTAGTGGTACCCATCGGGGGTCTGGCCACGTATCCCACCATGGTCATGCAGACCACCGACCTGCGGTGGCTGCTGGAAACCATCGCCCACGAGTGGATTCACACCTACTTCGACACCCGGCCTCTGGGCTGGGCCTATCTCCTGGGAGACGCGGCCCTGCGCACCATGAACGAAACCGCGGCCAGTATCGGGGGACGGGAAATCGGCCGTGAGGTCATGGAACGCTTCTACCCGG
>WFVP01000210.1 GCA_015491595.1 Anaerolineales bacterium | reverse complement strand
CCAATGTGGAGATTCGGGAAATCATCCCGCCGCGAGAGATTCAGGAAGCCATGAACCGGCAGATGTCCGCGGAGCGGAATCGGCGAGCCCTGGTCACCGAGTCCATGGGCAAGAAGGAAGCGGCCATCAACGTGGCCGAGGGCGAGAAGCAGGCCACCATTCTGCGGGCTCAGGGCGAGCGGGAAGCCCAGATTTTGCGGGCCGAGGCAGAGCGTCGCGCGGCCATTCTACGGGCCGAAGGTTTCGCCAAGGCGCTGCAACTCATCAACAACGTGGCTCAGGACCTGGACCAGCGGGTGCTGACGTTACAGTACCTCACCATGATGGAACAGATGGCGAATACCCCTTCGTCCAAGTTCGTGATTCCTATGGAGTTCACCACGTTCATGAAGGATGTGGCTTCCCGGGTCTCAGGAGGGGATGCCGGGAAGGCATGACGACGTATCCAGACCCGGACAGGGCGGCCCGCATGTGCGCGGTCGCCCTTTTTCTTACCTGTGGTCGGGAAATCCGGAACCGAACCTCAACCCTTACATCACAGGAGGCTCACGATGAGGAAGGACTGGCAGGCCTGGGTTCAAGAAAGGCGGGCGCTCATTGATGTGGCCATGGGGCGCGCGCCCGCGGATATCGTGCTGCGCAACGGCCGATGGGTCAGTGTGCAGACGGGGGAAATCCTGCCCGGTACGGACATCGCCATCAAGGGCCAGCGCATCGCGTATATCGGCCCCGATGCCTCCCACACCATCGGTGAGGACACTCAGGTGGTGGATGTGGACGGTCTGTATATGACCCCCGGCCTTTTGGATGCCCATATGCACATCGAATCGGGCATGGTCACGGTGACGGAATTCGTGCGTGCTGTGGTGCCCTGGGGAACCACGGGGATGTTCGTCGACCCGCATGAAATCGCCAATGTCTTTGGGCTGGAGGGCATTCGCCTTATGGTGGAAGAAGCCCGGCAGCAGCCCATCCACGTTTGGGTGCAGGTGCCCTCCTGTGTGCCCTCCGCGCCCGGTCTGGAGACCCCCGGCGCGACCATCGGACCGGAGGAAGTGGCCGAGGCCTTGCAATGGGAAGGCGTGATTGGCCTGGGCGAGATGATGAACTTCCCGGGGGTGTTCAACGGCGACGAGAAAATGCTCGCGGAGATGGCCGTTACCTACCTGGCAGGGAAAACCGTGGGCGGCCATTACGCCTCCCACGACCTGGGCCTTCCCTTCCATGGCTATGCGGCCGGCGGTGCCGAGGACGACCACGAGGGAACCCGCATGGAGGATGCCCTCGCCCGCGCCCGTCAGGGGATGAAAGTCATGATGCGTCTGGGTTCGGGATGGAAGGACGTCGCGGCCCAGGCGCGCGCCATCACCGAGGGTCGCCTGGACCCCCGCCGGTTCCTGCTCTGCACCGACGACTGCCACGCGGAAACGCTGGTGGAAGAGGGCCACATGGACCGGGTGGTGCGGGAGGCCATCGTCCAGGGTATCCCTCCCGTCGTGGCCATCCAGATGGCCACCCTCAACGTGGCCGAGCACTTCCGGGTGGACCGAGAGGTGGGCCTGTTGGCTCCGGGGCGGTATGCCGATATCCTGCTGGTCAGCGATCTGCCCTCCTTCCGGGTGGAGCGGGTCATGGCCAAAGGGCGTTGGGTGGCGGAAAGAGGTCGCCTGCTCATTGACCTGCCCGTCTACACCTATCCCACCTGGGCCACCCAATCCGTCCGCCTGGCCCGCGCGTTGACCCCTCAGGACTTCGCGCTCCCCAGTCGTTCCAACCCCACAGTCAAGGCCCACGTCATTGGCGTGGTGGAGAACCAGGCACCTACCCGGCATCTCATTATGGAAGTGCCGGTGAATAGCGGTGAGGTGCATCCCAACATACAAATGGACATTGCCAAAGTGGCCCTGGTGGAGCGCCATCGGGGCACCGGCCAGGTGCAGGTGGGCCTGGTTCACGGTTTCGGCTTCACCGCACCCTGCGCCGTGGCCTCCACCGTAGCCCACGACAGCCATCACTTGCTGGTCGTGGGCACTGATGAGGAACAAATGGCCCTGGCGGTGAACAAACTGGCCGAAGTGGGGGGCGGCCAGGTGGTGGTCAAAGAGGGCGAGGTCATCGGCCTGGTGGAACTCCCCATTGCCGGGCTCATGTCCACCGAACGGGCTGACGTGGTGGCCCACAAGGCTCGCAGCGTGCTGGAGGGCTTCCGGGCGTGTGGGTGCACCATGGAGAACCCCAACATGCAACTCAGCCTGCTGGCCCTGGTGGTCATTCCGGAACTGCGCATTTCGGATAAAGGCCTGGTGGACGTAACCCAGTTCCGGGTGATTCCGGTGCTGGAGGAGTGACGGGCAGCGCTTCTTCATCAAGAAAGGAAATTGTGGTGTGGGGCAGCTTCGCCGCCCCACACCACAATTTCTTCCCCTTTACGGTCCCGTGCCCGGTTCGGTCTGGGCGAAATCGGAGCCTCATCGAAGCGAGACTAAGGTGCGGGCAGGAAAATCACGTCGCTGAAGTCGTCCTGATGTCGCGCCGGTATCCTCCACTGGCGCAGGGCCTGCCGAATGGCCGGGAGCGCCTGTAGCGCGGCCTCCCGGCCTCGTTGCCAGATGACTTGAGGATCCACGTCCCGGGCCAGCGCGGTGAACTCGGCCAGGGGCACCCGGACCACCATCTCTGGCCGGTCCAACTTGAGGCGCATGTAGGTCAGGGAAGACGCGGACATGTCCGCAGCCCGCAGGAAGAAGGCCAGGGCCTGGGTATAACGCCATCGTTTCAGCAAGCCCCCCAGCATGGGGATGCGTTCCCCAAGGGTGGGCAGGGGACGTCGTCCCAGTTCTTCGGGAGGCGTGGTCAGCACCACCGCGACCACGGGTGCGTCGGGGGCCAGCCACCGGGCCAGACGTACGGGCACGTTGTCCAGCACGCCGCCGTCGACCAGGGTGTGGTCGCCCCATTGCACCGGAGGAAACACGCCTGGGAGCGCTCCCGAGGCCAAAATGGCCAGCACCAGGGGGCCCTGGGTCAGGTAAGCCACCTTGCCCCGATGCAGGTCCACGGTGACCGCACCGAAAGGAATGTGCAGGTCCTCAAAGCGACGGATGGGATGAAGGAAGCGTTGAAGCGCTTCCTCGAAGCCACCCAGTCCCCAGTGGGCCGGCAGGTCCTGTTCCCGTCGCTTGCGAATCAGGTCGGGGGGCAGTTGGACGAACCAGTCGTAGATTTCCTGGGCTCGTTTGCCCGCCGCGTACAATCCGCCCACCCACGCGCCGATGCTGGTTCCGGCGATGGCTCGAACGGGGATGCCGGCTTCTTCCAGCACACTGAGGAAGCCCAGGTGGGCGTAGCCTTTGACCCCGCCCCCTCCCAGGGCCAGGGCAATGCCCTTTGGTCGAACCGGCCACCATGCACGTCGCGTCATGGGTGCCCTCCTTTGTGGGTGTGAAGCGCGAGCACGGATTTCAATGTCCCACAGGTGCCCCGCGCATTTCCATGGGCAAGGCAAAAAGGGCAATGGCAGCCCAGGCCACTCCCATGGCCAGGAGCACCCACGGGAAGAGCAGACCTTCTGTAGGTCTGTTGGGAAAGGCGCTTCGGGCACGAGCCCGAAGTGCCCAGAGGGTCATCCCGAATCCCAAAAG
>WFVP01000209.1 GCA_015491595.1 Anaerolineales bacterium | reverse complement strand
TTCCCCGGTTTCGGAGGTCGTTCCTTCGGCCTGGGGCGCGGGGCCGGGAGCGGGTTTCGACGGAAGGCGGGCGAGGGCGGGCGTCCTGTGCCGGGCCCGCCAGGCCGCGCCTCGCAGCAGGGGGATGGGGGAGGAACCTCCCAAGCGATGGAGGCCGCTTCGCAGGAAACCCTGGGCCACCCGGAACAGCCGGGGGTGTTTCACGATCTGCGTGTAGCCTTTCAGGGCCCAGCGCATCCATCCGGACAGGCCGGGGGCCGGACGGTGTTTCGGTAGGCCCTGGCGAACGTGGAGGATGGTCTCCGGCAGGGGGATGGCCACGGGGCAGACCTCCGCGCACGCGCCGCACAGGGTGCACAGGTAGGCCATAACCCCGAAGTCCGCCCCCAACAGCCCGGTGGAGACGGGGATGCCCATGGGTCCCGGGTAGGGGGTGAAGGTGCCGGTGCGGCTGCGGTATCCATGTCCCCCGATGTGGGCGAAGACGGGACAGGCGTTCAGGCACGCGCCGCACCGAATGCAGCGCAGGATGTCGGCCAGCGGGGTGGCGGCCAGGTCCCGGCGGCCATTGTCCACCAGCACCAGGTGGCGGCTTTGCGGCCCGTCCGGAGCGTGGGCGCCTCGCGGGCCATGGAGCAGGCTGACGTACACCGTCAGTGCTTGGCCCGTGGCGGCCCGGGGGAGCAAACGGAGCATCCAGGCCAAATCCTCCATGGTGGTCACCAGGCGCTCCATGCCCATGACAGCCACATGGAGCCGGGGAGCGGTGGTGACCATGCGCCCGTTGCCCTCGTTGGTGACCAGCACCAGCGTGCCTGTCTCGGCCACGCCGAAGTTGACCCCCGAAATCCCCATGTCGGCCTGCAGGAACTTCTCCCGCAAATGGCGACGGGCCACCTGGGTCATGACGGCCACGTCCTCGGTGTAGGGGACGCCCAGACGCTCGTGGAAGACCCGGCCCACGTCCTGGCGACGCAGGTGGACGGCGGGGGTGATGATGTGGGCGGGCTTTTCCCCGCGCAGCTGGACGATGAACTCTCCCAGGTCCGTTTCCACCACCTCGATGCCGGCTGCTTCCAGGGCCTCGTTGAGGCCGATTTCCTCCGTGAGCATGGATTTGGACTTCACTACCCGGCGCACGCCGTGCTCCCGGGCCAGCGCGAGGACGATGTTGCGGGCCTCCTGAGCGGTCGCCGCGCGGTGCACGACCACCCCGTGGTCCCGAACCCGCTCCAGGAAGGCGTCCAGCACCTCGTCCCAGTGGGCCAGCACCCGTCGTCGGATGGCGGCCCCGCGTTCCCGGGCTTCGTCCCAGGAAACGGGCAGAGAGGCCATGGCCCGGTCCCAGGCCACCCGACGCCGCTGGGCATTGGCCTGCAGGGCTTCTTGCAGGGCGGGTTGCGCCAGGGCTTCCTCCACCGCGCGGCGCCAGTCGTCCTTCATGGCTCACCTCCTTCCCCTTCGGCGGCGGCCGGGGCGTTGGAGGTTGCCTCCAGGGCCTGGGCCAGGACTTCGGCGATGTGGAGCATGGGGGGACCCTCGTCTCCCAGAAGGCCTTGCAGATGGAGCAGGCATCCCGGGTCACAGGTCACGCCGGCCTGGGCTTCCGTCGCCCGGAGACGTAGGATTTTGTCCCGGCCCATGGCCTCGGCCAGCGAGGGGAGTAAACCGCTGAACACGCCCCCGAAACCGCAGCACACGTCCTCGTCCGGCCAGGGGACCCGTTCCAGTCCCTCCAGGGCGTCCAGCAACGTCCGGGGCTGGGTATCCACCCCCAGGACCCGTCGAAGATGGCAGGAAGGATGGTAAGCCACCCGGTGGGGGAAGCGACCGGAGACGGGGCGTTTCAGCACGTCGGCCAGGAACTGGCTGAATTCGTACGTGCGTTGGGCCACCTCTCGCGCGAGGCCTTCTTCGGGCGTCCCGGCGAACAGGCGGGGGTACTCCACCCGCACCATGGACGCGCAGGACCCGGCCAGGAACACGATGGGTCCGGTCTGACGGGCGAGCCGCTTCAGGAAACCCCGGGCGGCCTGGCGCGCCTCTTCTTGCAATCCGGCGTTGTACATGGGTTGACCGCAGCAGGTGAGTTCGGGGTCTTCCTTAATTACGACTCCCAGATGATGCAAAACCTTGCGGGCCGCTTCGAGTACCTCGGGAAGGAAGGTGTTGACCAGACACGTAGGGACCAGGAGCACGACTTCCGAGGACATGGACCTATCCTCCCGGATGGACGGGAGCGGGCGTCCCTTCCGGACGCCCGGGGCGCCGTATCGGACGTATGGCTCGTGCGAACACAAGTATAATGCTTTTCCTTCGGTCCGGGGCCCGGTCAGGCCCACGCGACACGTCGGTGTCCTTTCGCGGCCGGCGTTGTCACCTTATTGCCCGACTTTTGTCCGAACCCCAGGTGAAACGCCTTGACGACGTTTTCTCTTTTTCGGTATAACAAAAACACCAGTTCCGTCCTTCCTTATGTGACGTGTTGTAAGGAGTACGTATGACTTCCGAAGCTTTTCCCCGGCTCGAGGATGAGGTGACGGTCGCCGAGCAGGCTCAGGTGACCGGGCGGATGTGGGTGTCCATCCTGGTGCGGTTGTTCAAGCTGCGGGTGGTGACTCTTCTTCTGTGGGTGGCCTTTGGGGGCGCGTTGGTGGCCGCAGGGCCGGATATCTGGAGCCTGCAAGGAGGCCTGGATTTGCTGGCCGTCTTCGTGAGCGGGTTGCTGGCCGCGGGCGGTGCTTCCGCGCTCAACGAGTACATGGAGCAGGACCTGGATGCCCGCATGGCCCGCACCCGCACCCGACCGCTGCCCCAGGGACTGGTCAGTCCGACCACGGCCCTGGTCCTGGGCCTGCTGGCCCTGGCCGCGGGTATCGGTTTGGGTTGGTGGTACCGGCCCATGCTGGGAGTCTTTGTGACCGCGGGCGCGTTCATCTACATCGTGGTATACACCCTGGGCCTGAAGCGCCGCTGCGTGACGAACATCGTCATCGGGGGTGCGGCGGGCAGCGCCGCGGTGCTCAGCGGGGCCGCCGCGGTGGGGCGCTGGAACCATCCCGCGGCCTGGATTCTGGCCGGACTGGTGTTCTTGTGGACCCCTGTCCATTTCTGGGCCCTGGCTCTGCGTTATCGAGAGGACTATCGGGCCGCGGGTTTCCCCATGCTCCCTGCGGTGACCTCCCGCAAGCAGGCCGCGGGTTGGATTTTGCTGCACGCGGGGGGAACGGTGGTGGCCGCGCTGGCTCTGGCGGCCTTCCTGCATCGTGGGGGGCTGTACCTCCCCGGCGCCGTGGTGCTGGCCTACTGGCTCTTCCGCCGGGTATGGAGGTTGTGGCAACAGCCCGACGACCGGCAGGCTTTGCGGACCTTCCTGGCTTCCAACCTCTATCTGGCGGCCACGACGTTGTGGGCCATGGTGGTGTCCGTCATTCCGTAAGCCCCCTGGAAACCCGCCTGAAAGGAGCGCCCCATGTTGTCCTTTCCCGCGAACATGAACTTTGTTTCGCGGCGTTCCCCCGTGGTGGGCCGCAAGGGGATGGTCGCGACGTCCCAACCCCTGGCCGTAGCCGCGGGGCTGGAAATCCTGGCCCAGGGCGGGAGCGCGGCCGACGCCGCAGTGGCCGTCGCGGCGGCCTTGAACGTCACCGAACCCACGTCCACCGGCATCGGCGGCGACGTCTTCGCGCTTTACTACGAAGCCGCGAGCCGTCGGGTCTATGCCCTCAACGGTTCGGGACGGGCCCCTAAGGCGCTGACCCTGGAACGATTGCGCCGGGAGGGTTTGGACAAGGAACTGCCTCCTTTCCATCCCTACACCATCACCGTTCCCGGCGCGTGCGCGGCCTGGTGCGACCTGGTGGAACGGTTCGGTCGTCTCTCCATGGACCGGGTGCTGGCCCCGGCCATCCGCCTGGCCGAGGAAGGGTTCCCCGTGGCTCCCATCACGGCTTATTTCTGGGCGCGGGGGGTGGAACGCCAGTTACGTCACGCGGTCAACGGGCTAGAACTCACCCTTGAGGGCCGCGCTCCCCGACCGGGGGAAGTCTTCCGCAACCCCGGTCTGGCCCGTACCTTCCGCCTGGTCGCGGAGCAGGGGAAAGCGGCTTTTTATCAGGGGCCCATTGCTGAAGCCATCGTCGCTGTCGTGCAGGAGGCGGGCGGGTGCCTGGCCCTGGAGGACCTGGCCGAGCACCGTAGCGAATGGGTGGAGCCCATTTCCACCACGTACCGGGGGTTCCGCATCTGGGAGTGTCCCCCCAACGGGCAGGGCCTGGCCGCGCTTCTGGCGCTGAACATCGTGGAAGGGTTCCACGTGGCCGAGATGGACCCCCTGGGTCCGGAGCGCCTGCACCTCCTTATTGAGGCCATGCGTCTGGCCTTTGCCGATGCTCGCTGGTACGTGGCCGACCCCGCGCAGGTGTCCATCCCCCTGGAAGAACTGCTCTCTAAGGCCTATGCAGAAGCGCGACGGCGGCATATCCATCCGCAGAAGGCTACTTTAGATGTGCAGCGGGGAACCCCTTTGGCCACCTCGGACACCGTCTACCTGGCGGTAGTGGATGGCGAGGGCAATGCCTGTTCCTTTATCAACAGCAACTACATGGGTTTTGGCACGGGCATCGTCCCCCGGGGATGGGGCTTTACCCTGCAGAACCGGGGCCACAATTTCAGCCTGGACCCCGACCATCCCAACGCCCTGGCGCCAGGCAAGCGGCCCTATCACACTATCATCCCCGCCCTGGCCACCCATGAGGACGACGGGAGCCTCTTTGCCTGTTTTGGCGTGATGGGAGGCTTCATGCAACCCCAGGGCCATTTGCAGGTGGTGGTGGGCTTGATGGACGACGGCCTCGACCCTCAATCCGCCCTGGACCGCCCGCGCTTCTGCATCCTCTCCGGCGAGGCCGGGGGGACCGTGGCCCTGGAAGACGGCATTCCCCTGGCGACCATGGCCCGCTTGGCCGAGATGGGGCATCCGGTGCGTCCTGTGACAGGGCACGGCCGGGCCGTCTTCGGTCGCGGCCAGGTCATCCTGCGGGACCGGGATACGGGCGTCCTGTGGGGTGGAAGCGACCCCCGGGCCGACGGTCTGGCGATGACTTTAATCAAATGACATGGCGTGCTGCGGTTTCGCCGTGGCACGCCGTGTCATTTTAGATTCAGGTGCGTTTGCATCTCCAATCGCACCGATTTAGGCACGTGGTCTTCCAGGGCGGGCCAGTGGGTTTGCAGTACCTCCGGCCCGGGAAGAGCGGGCCCGGCGCCTACTACCGTGGTGGCCAGGGCGCCCAGAAGGTGGGCCAGCCATCCCGTGGCTTCCCCGGAGAGGCCCCAACGCCAGCCCAGGAGGAGCCCCGCGGTGAAGGCGTCCCCTGCTCCCGTGGTATCAATGGACGCGACGGGCAAAGGTGGAAGGCGCACCTTCTGCCCCATCCAGGCCAGCCAGGCTCCCTGACGGCCCATACGCAGCGCGACCACGGGGATGGTTTCGGCCAGGGTTTCCAACAGGGCCTCGGGTGCCTCCTCCTTCTGGAGCAGTTCCCGGGCTTCGTCATAAGTGAGGCTGAGCATGGTCACGTGGGCCAGCCAGCTTTTCAGTACGTCCCTCGCGTGTTGGGCGGGATAGATGCCCACGTCCAGCACAATGGGCACCCCCTGCCTTCGGGCGACGGTCATCAGGGCCTCCGTGGCCGCGCGTTGGGCCGGGGCCAGCGCGTTGAAGCCGGTGCCGTGCAGGTACGCGGGGAGAGGGTGGAAGAAGGCCTCGGGATGAGGAACCTCCAGAAAGGCGTTGGCGCCCCGTTGGGTCAGGAAGGTGCGCTCCCCCGAAGGGTCCACCAGCACAAAGACCGTGCCCGTGGGGTGTTCAGGGTCCTCCTGCAGGCCTGAGAGGTCCAGGCCGGGCAGGGCAGCCAGCACGCTTTTGACCTCGTGTCCCCACCGGTCCCGACCGAGGCGGGCCACCAGCCGCGTCGGATGTCCCCAGCGGGCCATCAGGACCGCGGCGTTGGTCGCGCTGCCGCCGGGGGACCAGGACAGGCCTTCCAGATGAAGTTCCTCCCCAGGCCGGGGCCAGCGGGGCAGGTGCAGGAGGATGTCCACGTTCAGGTCGCCGACGTGGAGGCCCGGTGCTGCAGGAGGAGGCGGAGGCAGAAGGGACGGGGACATGCGCGCCTCCGGGTCGGGCTACGAAAAACCCGCCTCCGAGGGGGTCTCTGCGTCCCAGGCTTCCCCCACCAGATGCAGGAACACGTCCTCCAGCGAGGGCACCCGCTTTTCCAAGGAAACGATGCGGGCCCCCTGGGCCGTGAGGGTCTGGAGCACGTTCATCAGGGCATCGTCTGCGTCCAGGTGCAGGTCCAGGCGCGCGCCCTGGGGGGTCTCCCGCATCCAGACCCGTTGCACCCCGGGGAGGGCCTGCAGGGGCGCGGTGGAGAGCCCGTTGCGCCGGGTGACCTCCAGCCGAAACACCGTGGCCTTTTGGACGGCCTGCTTCAAGCGAGCGGGTGTGTCGCAGGCAATGATACGCCCCTTGTGGATGATGGCGATGCGGTCGCACAACTCTTCGGCTTCGGGCATGTAGTGGGTGGTGAGCACGATGGTGCGTTGGGGATGCTCGGCCATCCATTCCTTGATGAACGCCCGCACGTCCCGGGCAGCCTGAACGTCCAACCCCAGCGTGGGCTCGTCCAGGAAGAGGACCTGGGGGTCCGTCAGAAAACCTCGAATCAGGTTGGCCTTCTGGCGCAGTCCGGTGGAGAGTTCGGATACCTTCGTGTTCAGACGGTCGGCCAGGCCGATGCGTTCCGCCAGGCCGCGGATGCGCTGCCGGGTCACGTCCCAGGGCAGGCCGTAGAATTGGGCGAACATCCACAGGTTCTCCCACACGGTCAGAAGTCCGTATCCCGAGGTCTCCCCGCCGGACACCATGTTGATGTGCGGGCGGATGGCCCGGTATTCCCGGACCACATCGTAGCCCAGGACCCAGGCCCGCCCCGAGGTGGGGGTGAGCAGGGTGGTCAGAATCTTGATGAGGGTGGTCTTGCCCGCGCCGTTGGGGCCCAGGACCCCGAAGAGTTCCCCGGGATGGACCTGGATGTTCACGTCGTCCAGGGCCACGACGCGACGGCGGGCCTTGTCCCGGGTGGTGTAGACCCGGCTCAGGTGTTCGGTGCGGATGGCGGCGTCCATGGCGCAATCCCTCGTTCGGGCGGAATCGGCACGCCCTTCATCTTACCAAAATTGCCCGGTCCCTTTTGTCAGAAACCGGGTTTTGGCTTATAACCAAAGATTGAAGGCCCTCACATTTCCTGCACGAAAGGATGATGACGATGAACGTTCGCACGCGGTTTTGGGAGACATGGCTCCCGGAGATGTTGCTGGTGCTGGCGGCCGCATGGACGGCCCTGTTCATCCCCCTGTACGGCCTCTTCTTCGAGGCCCACTCCTACTCTCTGGAGTTGCTCCTGGCGGGGGGGCTGGTCGCGTTGATACTGGCCGCGCTGGGTTGGGTGCATCCCCTGCTGTTGCTTGGGCTGGGGTTCCTGGTCGGCCTGGCCAACGCGGTGTACGCCCACGTGGCCCACTTCTGGCGCATCGGCAACCTCCTCATCCGCATCCAAACGGTGCTGGACTCGTCCCCCGGCGAGGCTCGGGAGTTCATCGAAGTCTTCGTGTTGCGCTCCAAGTTCGCGTGGTTCTTGTTCGCCTACCTCTTTGTGGGGCTGGCTCTGAGCGGGGCGTACTTCTACCTGCGGCGACGCCTGGGGCCTCCGGCCTGGAACCTGCCGCGCCGTCTGGCCCTGGCCTTGTTGGTGGGTGTGGCGGTGGGGATGTATCCCAAGATGAAGACCTACCCCCTTCCGGTCCTGGTGACCACCACCTATCAGGCGTACCGGGAACTCGAGCCCCTGCTGGAACGTAAGAAGAACTGGGACCGCATTCAGGCCCAGGTGCCTTCGCTGCAGTGCAACGACCGGTACGAGAAAATCGTGTTCATCCTGGGGGAATCGGCCAACCGGGACTTCATGAGCGTGTACGGTTTCGACATGCCCACCACGCCCTTCCTGGAACAACTGGAACCCAAGGTCGTGCTGCGGGCTATCTCGCCGGTGAACCAGACCATGACCTCCGTGCCCATCCTGTTCACCGCGGCCACGGTGCTGGACTACGACGCCTTTTACACCTCCCCCAGCATTCTGACCTACCTGCGTCGGTGCGGCTATCAGACCTTCTGGCTCTCGAACCAGTTGCGGTACAGCCCCTACACCTCCTCCGTCTCCTCCATCGCCAGCGAGGCCGATGTGGTGCGCTTCGTGCTGGAGGTGATGCAGCCCAAAGAGACGCCCTACGACGAGGTCCTGCTGGAGTTGCTGGAACCCGGAGACGTGGTGCCGGGCAAGAAGCAGGCCTTCTTCTTCCACCTCCTGGGCTCCCACTTCAACTGGGAGGACCGCTATCCCCCTGACAAGGCCCTGATTCCCCAACCCCAGAACCTGGTGGAGACGTACATCAACACCATCTACTACTCCGATTACGTGGTGTCCCGGATTTTCGACTACTTCCAGGCGCGGACCGAAAGTATGCTCTTCGTATATACCTCCGACCACGGGGAGTACGTCACCGAGGAGGAGGTGGGGCACGCCTTCTCCAACGCCTTCCAGGAGGAGTATCGGTCTCCTTTGGTGTACTGGTCGACTTCCCCCGACACCCTAACGCCTCTGGCCGAGGCCGCGGACGGCCGCCTGGTCAACCTGGAGACCCTGGACCTGCAAATCCTGTACCTGGTGGGCTTGCGGGAAGACCCCGGACTGTCCTTCAGCACTCAGGTCCTCAGCCTGGGGCCTCCTCGGGTGCGGGATTATCGCAACCTGGCTTCGGTGGGCGAACCCGAGATGCCGTGAAGGGGCTCAGGAGCGCCGTCGGCGTCGCAAACGGAACCGGGGAGGTTTGGAGGGTTCCCCTTTTTTGGAGGACGGTTCCCGGTCCTCGTCGGGCGAAGGATGCAGGGCCACACCTTCCCGATACTGGGCCCGGTACCGCTGTCGCATCACATACCCCACCAGGAAGAGGACCAGGGACCAGAAGAGCCAGGAAAGGCGGGGGTACCCGCTGTAGTCTGAGAGCAGGAACAGCACGAACAACAGCAGGGCGGTGAAGAGGAAGAAACGGGCGATGCGCAGTCCCAGGGGTTCCTCGTTCATGGCGACGGACACCTCACGTCAATGCGGACGGTCTGTCCGGGCGTCAGGGGGATGACCGCCGGCCGGCCGGTTTCGATGGGCCGGTCTTCCCACCACCACTGACTGTCGTCGTCTTCCCAGGGCAGGGACCAGGTCCAGGCGATGCCTCCGGCCACCTGGACGGTGACTTCCAGCGCGGTGGGGGTGCGCAGGAGTTCCATGGTGCGGATTTGGGCCGGAAGCCGGAAGCGCCAGGGCCGGTCTTCGGTCAGGGGTTCCTGGGGGAGGGTCACGCCCAAGATGCGGAAGCCCTCCCGCTCTTCAGGGCTCAGGTCGGGAGGGGCCACAGGGTCGCATCCC
>WFVP01000208.1 GCA_015491595.1 Anaerolineales bacterium | reverse complement strand
GGTCTACGACGCCACGACCCTCGAGGAAATCGCCCGCATCCCCAACCTGCCCACGGCCACCGGCAAGTTCAACGTGTACAACACGATGAACGACATCTACTAAACCCAAAACGGGGCCCCGCACGGGGCCCCGTTTTGATATCCCACCTCGGGAGGTGCGCACATGACCTGGTTGGACCGCATCATCCTCTTGCTCACGGGGCTCACGGCCCTGTACGCCATCTGGCGTGTGTATCAGGCCCATCAGAAGTCACCCAAAACGGCCTACGTGCTCTACATGGTCTCCTTTGCTGTCCTTTTCGTCGCGGGCGTGCTCCTCATCCTCTTCGGCTACGGCCTATTGTCCTCGCCCTGGGTTGTGGTGGTCACGACCCTCATTCCGCTGTGCCTGGCCACCGGGCTGGTCTATGACCTGAAGCCCGAGTGGGCCAAGGGCTACAGCGTGTACGCGGTGCTGGGCTTCCTGGCCATCGCCGTGGTCTACTTGGGCGGTCAGGAGAGCCTGGCCAAGTTCGTCATGCCCCTGGTGCACGGTATCGCCGGCCTGACCATCGTGTTCCTGCCCCTCATGGCCGTCACCCAGGGGACGGCCCCCGGCGGTTTCGTCCTGGTCTCCGTGGGAGGTGTGCTCATCGGCTTGGGCGGGATTGCGCTGGCCTTCTTGAAGATGGGGAAGCAGTTCCTCTTCTTCAGCCAAGAGGTGGTGCTCACGATTTTGGCGCCGCTTCTCTTCCTTATGACCCTGGCCTATGCATGGGGCTTCGTCAAGAAGTTGATTGCGGCATAGCCACCCCTCAGACGGTGCAGGGGCCTCCCGAAAAAAGGAGGCCCCTGACCAAACCACACCATGGAGGATAGCGCCATGGCCTGGTTGAAGCGACGCTTTCAGTATATCTTCGGTTCCACCAAAGGGCTCATCCTTTTCGTGTCCGCGCTCATTGCCCTGGAGACGGCCTTCATGGGGATGCTCTCCGGCCCCATGGCCGAGTGGGGCATTCGGGACTTCTGGATTCGTCTCTGGGGCATGAAGCTGGAGCCGGCCCACCGGGAAGCCCGCATCATCTTCCTTTACCACACCTTCGCCATCGGCGTCATCGCCCTGGAAACGTACATGATTACCGGCCTGGTGAAGATGAAGGAGTGGCACAAGGCCGGCATCAACGCGGTCATGACGGTGGGCTATTTGATGGTCCTCATCTTCGGCCTGGGTTTCGCCTACTGGGGTGAGAACTGGGCCTTCCACGGCCTGTTCCTGTTCGGCCTCTCCCTGGTCTTCTTCGCGGGCATGTGGCTGGCCTATGCCCTGTGGCCCTGGGCCAAGGAGTACCGGCTGCCGGAGGGTTCCCCCTATTGGCGCCTGCCCGGCGGCATTGACGGGGAACGCTTGGCCTTCTTCGTCATGGCCGTGGCCACGTTGATTTCCGCCATCTACGGCGCGGTGCCCGGCTCCTACTTTGGGAACGGCTTCGAGGTCTTCCTCTCCGAGGACATGATTCGCATTCCCGAGCGCTCTGCGTTGGAACTGGCCATCGTAGGGCACCTGCACATCATGCTCGTGGACATCGCCGTGGCCGCGATGCTCATCGTCTTCCGCTGGGTGGATTTCAAGGGCCGTCTGCACCCCTGGGCCACCTTCATGACCATCATCGGCACCATCATCATCAGCGTGGGCGCCTGGATGGTGGTCCCCTTCCGGGACATCGCCCACAAGGTCATCAACGTGGGTGCCATGTTCCTCATGTTGGCCTCCCTGCTGCTCACCATCTACACCTGGCGGAAACAAATCGAAGTGGGGCTTCGGAAGATGGGCGTGCAGGGCAAGGCCACCCTGGGGCAGCGCCTGAAAGCCCTGCTGATGGACCCGCTTCCGGTTGGGGCCACGTGGCAGATGATGTACATGAACGTGGTGGTCACCGCGCCGGGCGTGTTCATGGCCATCAAGCTGGACATGCTCCGGGACTGGCTCTTGCGAGAGGAGCGTATCGGTCTGGTAGGGCACTGGCACGTGCTCTCGGCCATCATCGCCACCATTCTGTTGCTGTACTACGCCGATGTGGTGGGGCTCAAAGGGAAGATTCGCAAGTGGTACGGATGGACCATGGTCGTGGCTTCGGACATCGCCTTCGCCGCGGCCACGCTGTTCTACACCAAGCGCATCTACGTCACCGAGAGTCAGCAGCAACCGCTGGTGAACGCGGTCATGTGGACCTTGGACATCGCCCTGTTCTTGGTGCTGGTCATCGTAGCCGCGCTCTTCGTGTGGCGCTTGGTGGATTTGTTCAAGCCTGAAGGGAAATGGACCGAGGAATGGCACGACCCCACCTTCAAGCCTATCTTCACCGAGGAGGAAGCGCGATGAAGAAGGCATGGCTCCCGGTGTTCCTGTTGCTGCTGACCCTCCTTTGGGGATGCACTGTCGCACCGCCGGGCGAAATCGAGCCGGTGGATACCGGTGTGGACCCCAGCGCCTGGGCCCGGATTCCCGCTGGACCCTTCCTGTTCGGCATGCACAACGAAGAAGCCGAAATCGAGAAGGATTTCGAGATGATGGTTACCCCGGTGACCAACGCCCAGTTTGCGGCCTATCTGAACGAAGCCCTGGCCAAAGGCGCGCTGACCCTCAAAGAGGACGGTGTGTACATCGAATACCCGGGGGAGCCCTATGGCGGCCACAAGCATGAAGTGGAAATCGGGCCAGGGGAGTATCTGGCTTTCCCCCTGGATACGCTGGAATCGAAGTTGGTCTACGAGAACGGGAAGTTCTCCGTCAAGAAAGGCTGGGAGAACCATCCCGTGACCATGGTGACCTGGTTCGGCGCCTGGGGGTACTGCGGCTACTATGGGTGGCGCCTCCCCACCGAGATGGAATGGGAAAAGGCCGCCCGCGGTGAGGACGGCCGAGCCTATCCTTGGGGCGAGGAGATTACCAAGGCCCACGCCAACTTCTACAAGAGTGGCGACCCCTTTGACGGCTTCTGGGCCGGCCAAGGCGAGACCACGCCGGTCGGTTTCTACAACGGCGGCACGTACCAGGGCTTTCAGACGGAGGACGCGGCCAGCCCTTACGGCCTGTACGACATGGCCGGGAACGTCTGGGAATGGATGGGCGATGACCTGCCGGACAGCCACCAGCGCATCCTGAAGGGCGGCGCCTTCAACAACTACGATTACGACTTGCGCACCTTCTCCCGGAACTTCGCACCGCCCTACTACTACGGCTTCACCGTGGGCTTCCGATGCGCCCGCGACGGATGACCACCTGACGGGACGGGCGGGGCGGGGTATGACCCCGCCCCGTTTGATTTTCTATGTGTGTGACGGATGTCATGGAAAACCAGGCGCGTGTGGAAAACCGGAGGCCGACATGTAAAATGATTTGTGGAACTCTGCATCGGGGAGGGCACCCATGGGTCTTGTGGCACGGTTGAAAGCCTATTGGCAGATGACGAAAAGTCTGCAAACCGCGTTGTTGCTGCTCACTGGCATTGCGGGGTATTTCTCGGCCCATCCCGGCATGTACGGGCCGTTGTACGAAATCTTCATGTTGGTGGCCACCCTTTACCTGTCCATCGCCGGTAGCACCGTGCTTAACATGTGGTATGACCGAGACATTGACGCGCGTATGAACCGGACCTGCTGGCGTCCGCTTCCTTCCGGCCGGGTTTCGCCGCGAGAGGCCCTGGTGGTGGGGTTGGTCATGGTCGTCGCCGGGGTGGTCTGGGCGTTGAGCGTGGCGCCCTTGTATGGGAGCGTTATCCTCGCCGGAGCCTTCTTCGACGTGGTGGTGTACACCATCTGGCTCAAGCGGCGCACCCCCTGGTCCATCCTTTGGGGCGGCATTTCCGGGGCCATGCCCGTGCTGGCGGGCCGTGTGCTTGGCGTGGGAGAGATTGACCTGATTGGTGTGCTCCTGGCGCTGGCCGTCCTGTTCTGGATTCCTACCCATATCGTGACCTTTGCCATGCGCTATGACGAGGACTATCGCGCCGCGGGGGTGCCCACCATCCCTCAGGCCTACGGCTTCCGCTTCGCCTATTTCACCATCGCGGTGTCGGCCGTGCTGGCTTCCCTGGCCATGGTGAGCGCGGCCTGGCTCATCGGCGTGCGCACGGGCGCTCTGCAGGCCCTGTTGGTCCTTTCCGTGGGGCTGCTCCTGCTGGCGTTGAGTTCGGCGTTCCATCCTTCGGAGCGCCTGAATTTCGCGCTGTTCAAGTACGCCTCCCTGTACATGCTGGGCGGCATGCTGCTCATCGCCTGGGGGGCGTGACCGGCCCCGCGCGTTTCCCCGACCGTTCTGTGGAAGGGTGACCCCGGCGTGGCTTTCCCTCCGTAGCCGGCCTTGAGGACTGCGTCACCGCGTCCTCAAGGCCCTTTTTCTTCCCCAGGCGCGTGGCGCGGATGGTTATTCGGAGGACGCAGGCGGACGCCAGAGGGTGAAGTGCTTCAGGATGGAACCGCCTACGAACTCCCGCAGGATGGAATCGTCGGGCACGATGTCCGCGTCCAGGGGGAGGAACCACTCCAGAAGGGCCAGGAGTCGCTTGGCTTCGATGCGCTCCGGCGACCGCGGGGGGATTTGCAGCAGCAGGGGCTCCACCCGAGGACGCAGCACGGAAAGCTCGTACACCAGCGCGGAGTTGAACATGGTGTTGGCCTCTTCCTGAAAGGGGAAAATCCAGCGCTCTTCGCCACGACGCACCGAGTACCAGCGGGCGATGGTTTGCTGGGCCGTGTAGCCCCGCTCCCGCGCGTCCCGCACGATGCGGCGGATGAGGCGGGTGTCCGTGGTGGACACCCGGTTGTGCCGGTCCAGGTTCAACTGGGTGAAGGCGGAGACGTAAATGCGGAAGGTGCGCTGGCGGGAGAAGCCGGGGAGCAGGTCCGGGTTCAATCCATGGATGCCTTCGATGATAATCATCTGGCCGGGCCGTAGCTGTACCTCTTCACCTTCGTAACTGCGGCCGGAAACGAAGTCGTACCTGGGAAGACGCACCCGTTCTCCCCGCAACAGCCGCTCCACATCGTGGACCAGCCGGTCCCGGTGGAGCGCGTCGATGTGTTCGAAATCCCAGTTGCCCCGTTCGTCCTTGGGCGTCTGTTCCCGGTCCACGAAGTAATTGTCCAGCTCCAGGGAGAAGGGGGAGATGCCGTGGGTGAGGAGCTGGACGGCCAGGCGCTTCGAGAAGGTGGTCTTGCCCGCGGCCGAAGGCCCGGCTACCAGGATGACCTCGATGTCCCGGCGGTTCTCGGCGATGGTTTGCGCAATAGCCGCAATTTGCTGTTCGTGCAGGGCCTCGGCCACCAGTACCACTTCCCGGATGCGGCCCTGTTCGATGACCTCGTTCAACGTGCCCACGCTGGCCAGGCCCAGGCGCTTCAACCAGTCGCCGTACTGACGGAAGGTGTCCATGAGCTGGGGCGTGACCAGGCCGGGCGCGATTTGAGTGGGGTGTTTGCGTTCGGGGAAACGTAGAACGAAGCCGTTGTCTGCCGGCTCCAGGGCGAACCAGCGCAGATAGCCCGTGGAGGGCACCATGTACCCGTGGTGATAATCCCGGTAGCCATCCAGGGTATACAGGGTGAGATAAGGCTTGCGACGAAATCGCAGGAGTTTGACCTTGTCGTGCATACCGCGCTGTTGGAAGTAAGCAATGGCTTCCTTCAAGGGAACTTCTTCCCGTCGAATGGGAAGGTCCTGGGCGACCAGCGCTCGCATATGGGCTTCAAGGCGCTGCAGTTCCTCGGGGGTCAGGGGAGGACGGCCGTGGATTTCACAGAAGTACCCGCCGGAGGTGACCGAGTGCTCCACCCAGACCGAGGCCTCGGGGTAGAGGTGGTCGAAGGCCACTTCCAGCAGGAAGACCAGGGAGCGGCGGTAGATGCGCATGCCGTCTTCGTCGGCCAGGGTGACGGGTTGCACCTGGGCCTCCAGGTGGACGGGTACGGTGAGCTCCTGCAGGATGCCGTTCACGATGGCGGCCATGACCGGCGCGGGGAAGCGCTCCTCCACTGGTCGGAGGAAAGTCTCCAACGTCGCACCACGGGGCCCGCGAATCACCAGACCGTCGGGCAGGAACACCTGCACTTCCGGACTGGGGGCCTGTTCCAGGGCAATGGATGCCATGACGGACGCCCTCCGGGATGAAATGTCCCCACCACGGTCCCGAAGGCCGAGGCGGGGCCTTCCATTATACGGCGTTGTCCCATGGGGGAAAAGGGCTGCCAGCAGCCCGGTTTGGCGCCGGGAGAAGGCACCGAGTATACTTGGGAGAGCGTGACCGGGACGGCTGGAGTTTCAGGTGCCCATGGAGACCCGGATGCACAAGCACGCCAAACGACGGCGCTGGGCCAAGGTCCTTGCCCTTTTTTCTTGGCTGGGGTGGCTCGGGACCTTTTGGTATGCCCGGAACATCGCCGCTTTCCCTTCCCCCTATGCGCCGGCATTGTCCCGGTTCCTGGAGGAGCGTTTTCCGGTCGCCCTGATTTTCGATTCCTGGTTCGCCTTCGGACTGTGGCTGGCTTTCGCCGTTTACCCTTTGATGTGGACCTGGGTAGGGTGGGGCCGGGCTTTTCTGAACCGTTATCGGGCGCGTCTGGAAGGCTTCCTGTGGCCTGACCAGGAGGCCCTTATCCCCCCCCGGATGTTGTTCGGCTTCCTCGGTGTCCTTTTCGCCGGGTATTACGGCTTCATGCCCGTCTCCTGGAACCGGGTTTGGGCCTATTACCTTCCCGGATTCCGGCCGTATGCCTGGGTGCTGGGCGGGACCCTGTTGCTCTACGCCCTCTCCTGGTGGGACCTGTACCCGACCGACGTGGGACCGTCGTGGCGGACCTGGGCGCGCCGGAACCGTCCGGTCCTCATCTTCGGGGCCCTTTTGGCCCTGTTGGCCCTGGGCATCGGGTGGACCCGCATCGGGTTTCATCCCCAGGCGGTGGCCTGGCAGGAGACGGCTCCACCCCTGGTCCCGGGCCAGGTGGTGACCGCGCTGGCGGTGGGCTGGGGCCTGGGGGAGGCCTGGCGCTGGCTGGACCGAAGGCGTCCCCGGGGACACCAGGTGGCACGGGGCCTGGCGTTGACCGCCCTCTGGTTGGGGACCTGGGCCCTTTGGGATGGCACGCCCTTTCAGGGGGACTACTTCGCCCAGTTCCCCCCTCCCCATTACACCTACACCCCCACCTCCGACGCCCGGGTGTTCGACCGGAACGCCCAGGGCGCGGTGGTCGGGGAACGGGTGCACTACCTCTACCCCTGGCGGAACCACGCCGGTCTGGTGGGTATGTACACCTTCTTCCACCTGGGGTTTGGTCCGGCGGTCCCCCCGTTGGTGCGCGCCCAGGTGGTCCTTCTGGCCTTGTTGCCCGTGACCCTCTTCCTCCTGGGATACCGGCTCCATTCCCCCCATGCAGGATTCATCACCGCCTTTCTTTATCTCCTGCATCAGCGCAACGCCATCGAGCTGGCCCACAAAATCACCACAGTGCATCCTAAATCCCTGATGAGCGGGCCGTGGACGGCTTTCTTCCTGGCCGTGGCTACCCTGCTCATGATACGGGCGTTGCAGCGAGCGCGGCCGACCGCCTGGCCCCTGGCTGCGGGCGCGGTCATGGCCTTCGTGGTGCTGATTCGCTTGAACCCCTTTGGATTGATTCCCCTGTTCTTCCTGGCGCCCTTCTTGCCGTGGAAACGCCCGCGAGGCCGACGGCGGGTGGTCTGGATGTGGGTCACCCTGGCGGTGGGTTTGTGGATGGTCTGGTTCCCCTGGAAGGACGCCTACACGTACATCCTGTTGCGGCAGCCTTCCTGGGTGAGTTGGAAGTGGCTGTTGAGGGCCGCGCCGTCCAAAATGGGCAGGAG
>WFVP01000207.1 GCA_015491595.1 Anaerolineales bacterium | reverse complement strand
GTAGACCTCGATGGGCGGTAGGCCGTGCTCGTGTTGCAGGCGCAAAACTTTTGTCCATCGGGCTTCGTCGTCGGACTGCAAGGGGAAGAAGTGGCGGGTGAAGTCCCGGTAACGGCCCACGCTGCCCACGATGGCATCCAGGGGGATTTCCTGCAACCCCTGGAAGACCAGGGGATAGCCCCGGAGATAGCGCTGTACAGGTTCGAAGGGGAGCAGGTCCGCCGGCCGTCGCTGAATCTTGGCCCAGAGGCGCTCCAGGGCCGCTCGGCGACGGGCTCGACGGAAGTCCCGCATCGCGGTGATGGGGTCCATCCGCCTCCCTCACACCGCCCTGAAACCACGTCGGGGGTGGGGGAAACCCCGCCACCCCCGACGCCCGAAGGGCCGTTTACCGGGAGCCCACGGTGACCTCCACGTCCATCTTCTTGCCGTCCCGATAGATGGTCAGGGTCACCGTATCCCCGGGGCGCACCTTGGTCACCAGGTAGGAGATGAGGTCGTCAAAGGTGTACACAGGGTAGCCGTTGATGGCCACGATGAGGTCGCCCCCCGGCGGAATGACATGAGGGGAGTCGGTGGTCTCCGCGCCCTGCAGACCAGCCCGGTCGGCGGGGCTGCCGGGCACCACCTCCACCACATAAACACCGTAGTCCACCGGCAGGTCCAGCTTCTCAATCACCGCCAGGGGCAAATCGTCTCGGGCCTGAATGCCCAGATAGGGATAGACGAACTCACCGGAGCGGATGAGCTCGGGCACAATCATGCGCACCCAGTTGCTGGCGATGGCGAAGCCCACGCCCACGTTGCCCCGCACTGGACCGTCGGTGCGAATGGCCCGGTTGACGCCGATGACCTCGCCTTCCAGGTTGAGCAGAGGCCCTCCCGAGTTCCCCGGATTGATGGCCGCGTCGGTTTGAATCAGGTCGCCCATGCTGAACACGCCGCCCTGCTGGGCCATCTGCTCCGAAGGCAGGGTGCGCCCCCGCGCGGACACGATGCCCAGGGTCATGCTCCCCCGCAGCCCGAAGGGGTTGCCCAGGGCCACCACGATTTGGCCGGGCTTCACCTGGTCTGAATCCCCCACGGGCAGGGGGACCAGCTGGCTTTCGGGCACGTCCTGTACCCGGAGCACGGCCAGGTCCGAACCCTGGTCCACGCCTACGATTTCCGCCCAGGCCTTGTCGCCGTTGGCGAACACCACTTCGAACTTCTCACCATCAGCAACCACGTGATAGTTGGTCACGATGTGGCCCTCTTTGTCATAGACGAACCCCGAACCCTGGCCCGTGGGCAGTTCGAAATCCAGGGGCACGTCCATGGAGGGCCCTTGACCGCCGTACACCCGAATGGCCACCACGCCGGGGCTCACCCGCTGGTACAGGTCCACCAACAGGCCCTCCAGGTCCGGCGCCCCGGCTTGCAGGGCAGGGGACACCTTCACCGTCACCTCCGGCACCGGCGCGGAGGGCGAGGACCCCTGTTCCTGGGAAGCCATGCCTTCTAACGTGGCCTGCCAGGACCGCTGGAGCCGCCACTCCCTTACGAGGGTCAGGGGCGAAAGACAGGCCAGGCTCAACGCGGCCAGCAACAACACCAAACCCAGCCCTTGGGGGAAAGTTCTACGCATGGTCCACCTCCCGTTAGGGATTCAGGTACGAACGGATTGCTGACGAAGGGAAGCCAGCTTCTGGAACAGCTTCCGCTCCTCAGGGGTAAGGTCCTTGGGAATGAGCACCTTGATGCGCACGTACAGGTCGCCGTATTGACCGGGTTGCTTGAGGCGGGGCATACCCCGACCCCGCAGACGGAAGGTCTGTCCGCATTGGGTCCCCGGAGGGATACGGAGATACACGTCGCCTTTCAGGGTCGGGACCCTGACCTCGCCTCCCAGAACGGCGGTGAAGAGGTCCACGGGAACCTCGGTGTACAGGTCGTCCCCTTCCCGTTCGAAGCGGGGGTCCGGGGCCACGTTGACCACCAGGTACAAATCGGCCAGGGAGCCGTCTTCCAGGGGGATGACCCGGCGCAGGCGCACGCGGGTGCCGGTGCGGGCACCGGGGGGAATCTTGACCTCCAGGCGACGGCCGTTGATTTCAATGTGCCGGGTCGTGCCGTGATAGGCCTCGTGGAGGCTGATGGTAATGGGATGCTCGAAAGCCGGCCGACGGCGGCGGGTGCGCCGGGTACGGGGCTCGGCCTGAACAAAAGGTTCCCCAAAGCCCCATAAACCTTCCTCTTCCCATCCAGGGGCAAAACCGAACAGGCGTCGGAAGAACTCGGAGAACCCGCCGACGCCGCCGAAGAGGTCGTCCAGGTCCCGGAACTCCACCCGCACCCCGCCGGGGGTGGTGAACCACTGGGACCAGTCGAACCCTCCCGGCATGCCGGCCTGGCGCCATCGTTCGTAAGAAGCCCGTAACTGGTCGTACCGGGCCCGTTTTTCCGGGTCGCTCAACACCTGATAGGCCTCGTTGATTTCCTTGAACTTCTCCTCGGCCGCCTTATCGCCGGGATTGCGGTCCGGATGGTATTTCAAGGCCAGACGCCGAAAGGCCCGTTTGATTTCCTCCTCAGAGGCGTCAGGACTGACACCCAGTATGGCGTAGTAGTCCTTGAATTCCATGGCTCCGCTACCTCGTCACCGGTTTTGGTCTGCCCGCTCCCGTGGTGAAAAACGCCCGTCGTTATTGTAGGACGGTTATGGAGCTGTGGGGTCATTAGCGTTTCGTAAAAAGGTAAAAAAGAGGCGGGGCCAGAAGCCCCGCACCCTCAAGCCCCCGGCCGGATTCGAACCGGCGACCTCCTACTCCGCAGGCAGGCGCTCTATCCTCTGAGCTACGGGGGCAGATTTCAGCGGGGAGGGAGGGATTCGAACCCTCGGCGGAGGCTCTCCACCCCCGCAACCGCTTAGCAGGCGGCCCCGTTCGACCACTCCGGCACCTCCCCGTGGCGTCCCTATTGTACCAAGTCTGGCCCGGTTTGGCAAAAGATTTTCCCGCGACCATCCCGGGCTTCCATGGTATAATCTCCCCCGACCGGCTGACGGCTTCGGCTGTTGGCTTGGAGGCTTATCCAAGGAGGCAACGAACAATGAGCAACAAGCGCCTGGACCCCGAAATCAAGGCCCAAATCATCAAGGACTTCCAGCGCTACGAAGGCGACACCGGTTCCCCGGAAGTCCAGATTGCGTTGCTCACCTACCGCATCCGCAACCTGACGGAACACCTGAAGATTCACAAACACGACGAGCACTCCCGTCGGGGCTTGCTCATGATGGTCGGGAAGCGGCGACGGCTCTTGCGGTACTTGCGGGAAAAGGACTACCAACGGTATGTGGACATCACCAACCGACTGGGCATTCGACGGAAGGAGTAACCCCCGCATCCGGGCGGGGAAGCGACCAAAACCTCTCATCGGCCCCTTACAAGGTGGGTAAGGGGCTTTTCCGTTTTGGGACCCCGGAGCATTCCACCAGGGAGGACGGCATATGACATCGACACCCTATGACCAACCCAAGGTTCACACGTATGAGGCCATAGTGGGCGACAAAACCATCGTGTTCGAAACGGGCAAACTGGCCTTCCAGGCCAACGGAGCCGTTACCGTGCGCCTGGGGGATACCCTGGTCTTCGCCGCGGCCACAATGAGCCAGGAAGCCCGGCTGGACATCGACTTTTTCCCTTTGCGCGTGGATTACGAAGAGCGCATGTACGCCAGCGGGCGTATCCCCGGGTCCTTCTTCCGCCGTGAGGGCAAGCCTTCGGATGAAGCCATCCTGGTGGCCCGGTTGGTCGACCGACCCCTGCGCCCCCTTTTCCCCAAAGACCTGCGCAATGAAGTTCAGGTCATCGTGTATTCCTTCTCGGCAGACGACGAGAACCCCCTGGACATCCTGGCAGTGAACGCCGCTTCGGCTGCGCTGGCCATTTCCGACATCCCCTGGAACGGCCCCATCGGCGCGGTGCGCATCGGGCTCATTGACGGCCAGTTCGTGGTGAACCCCACCTTCCAGGAAATGGAGAAGTCGGAGCTGGACCTGCGCATCGCGGGCACGCGCGAGGCCATCATCATGGTGGAATGTGGAGCCCGCGAAGTGCCGGAAGAGGTGGTCGTCGAGGCCCTCAAGTTCGGTCATCAAGCCCTGCAGCCCCTCATCGACGTTCAGGAACGCATGGCCGCGGACATCGGCAAGCCCAAAGCCGCCTACGAGCCCTTCACCGTGCCGGAGGACCTGCTGGAAGCCATCCGCAAAGCCGTGGCCGACCGTCTCTGGGACATCCTCGAGCAGACCCTGCCCAAGAAAGAGCGCAACGAGGCCATCAACACCCTGCGCGCGGAAATGGTGGAACGCTTCACCCAGGCCCCGTTAACGGCCGCGGAAAACGGCGGCGAGGCTCCAGAACCGCCCACCGAAGTGCAGGTCAAGGCGGCTTTCGACCAGGTGCTCAAGGAGACGGTGCGGCGTTACATCCTGGAAACGGGCCGCCGGGCCGATGGTCGCGCGCCCGATGAAATCCGTCCCGTGTGGTGTGAGGTGGACATCAGCCCCCGGGCCCACGGCTCCGGCCTGTTCACCCGGGGCGAAACCCAGGTGCTCACCCTGGCCACCCTGGGGACCCTGGGCGAGGCCCAGGAACTGGACACGGTGCTGCTCCAGGCCGAGTCCAAGCGCTACATCCACCACTACAACTTCCCGCCCTTCTCCACGGGCGAAGTGCGCCCCTTGCGGGGCGCCTCCCGTCGGGAAATCGGGCACGGCGCGCTGGCCGAGCGGGCCCTGGTCCCCGTCATCCCCTCGGAAGACGAATTCCCCTACACCATCCGCCTGGTGTCCGAGGTCCTCTCCTCCAACGGCTCCACCTCCATGGCCTCGGTGTGCGGTTCCACCCTGGCCCTGATGGACGCGGGCGTGCCCATCAAGGCACCGGTCTCGGGCATCGCCATGGGCCTCATCAAGGAAGGTGACCGGCACGTCGTGCTCAGCGACATCATCGGCATGGAAGACATGCTGGGGGACATGGACTTCAAGGTGGCGGGCACGGAGAAGGGCATCACCGCCTTGCAGATGGACATCAAAATCCCCGGCATCACACCGGATATCATGGCCGAAGCCCTGGAGCAGGCCCGCCGGGGGCGCCTGTGGATTCTGGAGAAGATGCTGGCGGTGATCGCCGAACCCCGCCCGGAACTCAAGCCCCATGCTCCCCGCATGGAAATCGTGCAGATTCCGGTGGAGCGCATCGGCGCACTTATCGGTCCGGGAGGGCGGGTCATCCGCGCCCTTCAGGAGGAAACGGACACCAAAATCGAAATCGAGCCCGACGGCAAGGTCTACATTGCGGCTTCCAACCTGGAAAACCTGGAAGAAGCCAAACGCCGGGTTCTGGCCATCACCGAACTCCCACAAGAAGGCCGGATTTACACCGGCCGGGTCATCCGCCTCACAGAACACGGGGCCATCGTGGAAATCCTGCCCCAAATCCTGGGCATGGTGCATATTTCCCAGTTGGAACGGGGCCGCGTGGAACGGGTGGAGGACGTGGTCAAGGTGGGGGACGAAATCACCGTTATGGTCACCAGCATCGACCCCGTTACGGGCCGCATCCGTCTTTCCCGGCAGGCGGTGCTGGAGGGCTGGACCCTGGAGGAAGCCAAGGCCCACGACCCGGCCATCAGCGGCAAGCCTCGCACCAGTACACGCGGCAGCACTCGCACCGCCCCGCGGCGTTCCGGCG
>WFVP01000206.1 GCA_015491595.1 Anaerolineales bacterium | reverse complement strand
GGCGCCTGCCAGCTGGCGTCCCAGTTGCAACCGCTCCCAGAGGGCCAGCCGTTCCATCAGGCGCCACTGCTGATAGGTCTGGGCGGTTTCTTCCCACTGGGGGATATGCTCCTCCACGATCTGGGCCCAGGTTTCGACCAGGGTGCGCGCCCGGACCTCTCCCCGGGCATAGGCCACCAGATACCACTTCTCGGTGATGCGCCAGTCCACCGTCAGGTTTCGGGCCATCTGCTGGGGCGACGCGAAAGAAGCGCGGACGTCCGCGGGAAGCCGTTCCCACACCGCTTCCAGCAGGCGGGGGTGTTTCAGGGCATCCCGTACCCGTTCCGTCTGGATGTAGAGCAGCTCCGGCGGCAGGGGGGTAGCGGGGTCGTCCAGCACGACCTTCAAGGGCACTTCGGCCCGGTGGTAGAGGGGAAGATACGGGGCCGCCAAGTACCCCAACAGAGTGCCCGCGGCCATCAGCAGGAGGAGACGGGGCCAGTTCTGGAGGAAGGCGGCCACAAAGGCCCGCCAGGAGGGGTGAGGGATGTCCTGCATGGTTCACCGGCCTCCTCGAAGCTGGGCAAGGTGTTCCTTCAAGGCCCGGACCAGTGCGGGCAGCACCCGGCCCGCGGGTTCCGCCAGGCGATAGTGCACCAGAGGCGAGAGGGGCGTCTCTTGGGGATTCACTTCTACCACCGTAGCCCCGGCCTGAAGGGCATAGCGGGGCAGCGACGCGGCTGGCTCCACCACCGCGGAGGTCCCCACCACCAGCATCACCTCGCATTGCGTGGCGGCCTCCAGGGCCCGCTCCAGCGCATCTGTGGGCAGGGGTTCGCCGAAGAAGACCACATCGGGCCGTAACACGCCGCGGCAATGGGGACAGGCGGGAGCCTGACCTTCCGGCGGCGGGTCCCAGGAGGTCACGGGCCGGCCGCAATCCGCGCATCGGGTCCGCATGATGTTCCCGTGCAATTCGATGACGTTGTGGGACCCGGCGGCCTGGTGCAGCCCGTCCACGTTTTGGGTTATCAGGGTGAAACGGGGGACCAGACTCTCCAGTTCCACCAGGGCCCGATGGCCCGGATTGGGCTTGGCCTGGCGGACCAACGAACGCCGCCATTCGTACCAGGACCACACCAGGCCGGGATTTTGACGCAACGCCCAGGGCGTGGCCAGTTCCTGGGGGTCGTACCGGGCCCACAAGCCCGTTTGCGCATCCCGGAAGGTGGGGATGCCGCTTTCCGCTGAAATGCCCGCGCCCGTCAGCACGGCCACGTGCTGGGCCTGGGCCAGGGCGGTCAGCAGCGGAGGCGGAAACGAAGTTCGGGGTTCCATGGTGGGGAAATTGTACCAAAGCCCCGACCTCTTGGCGGCATCCGCAAGGGGGTGTTCTTTCGGCCTTCAAGGCGTCGGAAGCGGCGGGAGGTTCTCCTCGGGGTAGGGAAGCAGGATGTTCTCCGTGCGGGCGAAGCACAGGATGCCCAGGGCAATCCCCCGGGCTGGGACTTCGGGACGGTTCACCAACAGTTCGTAATCCCCGGCCAGAAAGCCCACTTCGATGATGACGGCGGGGGTGTCCGGGTCGACCTCTTTGAAAGCGTGGTATTCTCGCATGTCCCGGGTGATGGTGTAGGGGTCGTAGTCCAGCTTCGTCATGTCCTGGTACCACGTTTGCAGGCATTCCTTAAGGCGTCGGGCCCGGGCGCGTTGCTGGGGCGTGCCTTCCCGTTGCAGGGCGTCGGAGATGGCCAGCTTGAACCCGGAGTGTTCAGGGGAGACCTGACAGGAATCCGCGTGAACGGACACCAGGGCCAGGGCCTGGTATCCCTGGAGGCGGGGGTCAAATTCCTGCAGCACGTCCACCTTGACGCCAATGGATTCCAGAATGCGGGCCGCATGACGGGCGATGCGGGCGTTGACCTGGGCTTCGGTGATGCCGTCGGGGCAGATGGCGCCGGGGTCATCTCCGCCGGTGTGCCCGGCCACCAATCCCACCCGGAGGGAGTAAGGGGTCGCCGTGGGCGTGGTGCCCGCGAACGCGGGCGTGGCCCGGGGCGCGAGCTCCTGGGGCGTAGAGAGGTCCAGGGGGTGGAACAGGACGAAGAGCAGGGCCACGCCCAGCGCGGCGCCGAGGGCTTTGAAGAAGAGTCGCAGGCTCCAGCCCATGGGTCAGGTCCTTCTGCTCCGTCCCCGCGCGTCCCTCAATCGATGGCGTCGTACGGGGTGTAAGGGCTGCCGCCCAGCAGGCGGTAAATCAGGGCATAGATGACGGTGATGACGCCCAGCAGGAAGAAGGTCAGGACGCCGGTTAGCGTCAGGTACAGGGGCGTGAGTGGAGGAATGCGCCCGATGATGGGCACCGGTTCGCGACGGATGAGCTGGGGAGGAATGGGGAACCAGCGATAGGTGGCGTTGAGCTGGATGAGCCAGACGGAGAGGCCAAAGGCCAGCAAAGGCACGAGGAGGGCCAACAGGCATCCCAGACCGTACCACAGGGGATGGGCGCGCAGCCGTTCGGTGATGGTGGGAACCTCGGGGTCCGGTTCACCGGTGCGATAGAACCCCATGCTCCGCCTCCTGCAACGCGGTGGTCACCGCCTCCAGGATGCTGTAGTATCCCGTGCAACGACACAGGTTCCCGCTGAGGGCATAGGCCACGGTTTCGGGGTCCGGGTTCGGGATTTCGTCCAGGAGTCGGGCCGCGGCCACGATGAAGCCGGGGGTGCAGTAACCGCATTGGACCGCGGCGGTGCGGACGAAGGCCTCCTGGACGGGATGCAGGCGTCGGGATTCTCCTAAGCCCTCCACGGTTACGATTTCCGCGCCATGGGCCGCAGGGGCCGGTACCAGACAGCTGTTCACCGCCACGCCGTTGAGCAACACCGTGCATGCGCCGCACTCGCCCTCCGCACATCCCTCCTTGGTCCCGATGAGACCCGCCTCGTCCCGCAACAGATGAAGGAGGGTCTTGTGCCATCCGCTGCGGAACACATAACGTTTGCCGTTGATGCGGGTCACGATGGGTTGCGGGGGATGGCTGACGGAGGCGGCCAGGGAAGCATCATAAGGGGTGCGGTCGCCCCAGAGGAGGGGCGGACGGGAGGGCACGGCGTGGGTTTCCTGGGTCTGGAGGATTTCCCGCAGGGCCCGGCGGGTCAGGGCCTCCACCATGGCCCGCCGGTACGCGGCGGAGCCCCGAATGTCGTCAATGGGTTGGGCGGCTTCCACGGCCCGGCGCGCGGTTTCGTCAATCACCTCCAGGGTCAGGGGCCGCCCCCGCAGGTACGCTTCCGCCGCTTCCGCGTGCACCACCGTGGGCGCGACGGACCCCAGGGTAATGGCCGCATCCTGCACGCGGCCATCCTCCAGGGTGAGCACCACCGCCACGTTGACCACCGCGATGGCCTGCCCACGGCGCAGGCCCAGCTTCAGGAAGTTGCCCCGTTGCTTTGGCCCCAGGGCGGGAAACGCGATGTCGACCAGGATTTCATCGGCCTCCATGACGGTGCGGCGGACCCCTGTGTAGAAGGTCCGCAAAGGAACCGTGCGCTCGCCCCGCACGGACCGCAAGGTCACCCGCGCGTCCAGCGCCATCAACGGCGGGATGGTGTCGTTGGCCGGGGAGGCGGTGATGAGGTTTCCCGCCACGGTGCCCCGGTTGCGGATTTGAGGCGAACCCACTTCCCACGCCGCGCGCACCAGGGGAAAGGCCCGTTCCCGCAGAAGAGGGGAGGCCACCACGTGGTTGTGCGTGACCAAGGGGCCCAGGTGAATCCATCCCTGGTCGTCCAGGTGGATGCGGTTCAGGCCAGGAATCCGGGTGATGTCAATGAGCACCTGGTTGCGGGGCCGCCGTCCCTGGGCCAGTTCCACCACCACGTCGGTGCCGCCCGCAATGATGGTGGCATGGGGCGCGAAACGGGCCTTGAGTTCCAGGGCTTCTTCCAGGGTCGCGGGTGTGTAGTAAGCCATCCACATGGCATCACCTCATGCGTGTGTGCAGGGTTGGTCGTGGTTCTCTGCCAGTATACCCGAATTTCAAGGGCTGCGAAGGGCGCGGGTCGACCGGCAATGCCGTCGTTCCCACGCCAGCAGCCAGGCTTTGGTCTCCAGACCGCCCGGACCGCTGTAACCATGCAGACGACCGTCCCGGGCCACCACTCGGTGACAGGGCAGGACGATGGGCATGGGGTTGCGGGCCAGCGCCTGGCCCACGGCGCGCGCCGCTCCGGGGCGGCCCAGGGCCGCGGCCACCTGGCCGTAGGTTCGGGTTTCCCCGTAAGGAATGGTGCGCAGATAAACGTACACGTCCCGGGCAAAGGGTGGGGCCCAACTTAAATCCACCGGTCCCTCCATGGGAGGACATTCACCCCGAAAGTACGCTTCCACCTGGGCGCCCCAGGCC
>WFVP01000205.1 GCA_015491595.1 Anaerolineales bacterium | reverse complement strand
CAAAAGGCGTTTGAGGTAGAGCTCGAAGGAGATGCGCAGGTAGAGCTGTTGTTTGAGGAGGTTGTGATAGGTGACGAAGGGACGGGCGGCCGCGCCGCCGTAGATGGGCTGGAGGATGGGGGTTTCCACCTCCAGGAAGCCGTGGCGGTCCAGGAAATCCCGCAAGGCCCGGACGATGGCCGCCCGGGTGCGGAAAATCTGCCGGACCTCGGGATGGACGGCCAGGTCGGCATAGCGTTGCCGGTAGCGGAGCTCGGGGTCCGAGAAAGGGGTGTGTTTGGTGCGCTTGTCCGGGGGCAGGGGGGTAATGGCCTTGGCCAGCATCTTGAAGTCCTGCACCCAGACGGTGATTTCCCCCGTCTTCGTGCGGAAGAGATGCCCCCGGGCCTGCAGAAAGTCGCCGATGTCGAACATCTTGTTGAAGAAGCGGAGCCGTTCCTTGCCCAGGGTGTTCGCCTGGAAGAAGAGTTGGATTTTCCCGTGCTCGTCCTCGATGTGGGCGAAGGTGATTTTCCCCATTTCCCGCATGGAGCGGATACGACCTGCGACGGTGACCTCGGGACCGGTTTCCCGGCCCTGTTGCTCGGCCTCCATAAAGGCCTGGAGGGCCTCCCGGGTGGTGTGGGTGCGTTCCGCGCGATGGGGATAGGGCTCGATGCCCATTTCTCGCAGGCGTTGAATCTTTTCCAGGCGTACCTGTTCCAGCGGTGTGTACTGTCGCGTCATGGCCGAACTCCCCGACGTCCTTCGAACGTATTGGGCATTATAACAGGAAATGGGACGTGCTTCGGGGCTTGTGTTTTTCTTTGCATGTCTTCCGGGACCAGGATAGAATGCACGTGGTAAGAAACATTTTCCCGGCGCCCCTTTGTACGTCCCAGGAGCGCCGGGAATGAGCGGAGGAGAAGGTCTGGTATGGGGACGTTGCCTTTTTTATAGGCCGGGTTCGTCAGGAAACCGTCAGGGACGTTGTTGCGTCGCATTCCGTTCACAGGAGGGACATCCATGGCGCGTGTAGTACGCGTGGCCCATCTGGCCGTGGTCACGGACGATTTGGAAGGGGCGCTGGCCTTTTGGCGGGACGCACTGGGCCTGGAGGTGGGTGGCATCCACGACGTGGAGCAGGAGGGCGTCCGGGTGGCCTTTCTGCCCGTGGGGGACAGCAGCGTGGAGGTGGTGCTGCCCGTGCGGGAGGACACCGGGGTGGCCCGGTATCTGGAAAAACGAGGGCCCGGGATGCACCACGTTTGCCTGGAAGTGGACGACCTGGAAGGCCTGCTGGCCCGGCTCAAGACCCATGGGGTGCAACTCATCCACGAAGAACCCCAGGTTTCCCCCACGGGACGGCGGTATGCCTTCGTGCATCCCAAGAGCGCCGGCGGGGTCCTGGTAGAACTGTACGAGGCGCCTCGGACCGGGGAATAGGTCCGTGGGTTTCGCCGTGTCCGGGGGCGAGAGGTGGTAAAATTCATCTACCTTTACAGGGGGGCTGTGCCCAGGCGCGGTCTCCCACGTCCGGTGTGGGTTTAAGCGTTTCTCTGGGAGGTGTTCCATGACCATTTCTCGTGTTGCCCTGTATCTGCAGGATGCCCATGACCTTCGGGTAGGGCTGGACTACGTGCGGTATGCCGAGGAAAAGGGCTTTGAGGCTGTGTGGCAGGCCGAGTCCCGTCTTGTCCGGGATGCCATCGTGCCCATGGCCGCGTACGCCGCGGTGACGGAGCGCCTCAAGGTGGGGTCCGGGGTCATCAACATCTGGACGCGCAACGTGGGCCTCATCGCGGCCACGTTCCTTACCCTGGATGACCTGGCCCCCAATCGTGTGTTGGCCGGGTTGGGGGCGTGGTGGGACCCCCTGGCCCGCCAGGTGGGGATTATCCGCCGCAAACCCCTCAAGGCCATGCGGGAAGTGGTCACCGTGCTGCGGCGCCTGCTCAACATGGAACGGGTGACCTTCCATGGGGAGTTCGTCCACGTGACGGACATCGAGCTGGACGTGGTCCACGGCCGTCGGGAGCCCCGTAACGTGCCCATCTACATCGGCGCGACAGGTCCCAAGATGCTGGAACTGGCGGGCGAGATTGCCGACGGCGTGCTCATGAATTACTGCGTGCCCGTGGAGTACAACGACATGGCCCTGGAACACATCGAGAAGGGCGCGCGCAAAGCCGGACGCCGCCTGGAGGACATCGACCGCCCCCAACTCATCGTGTGTTCCGTGGACCATGACCGGGAGAAAGCCATCGACCGCACCCGGGAACTCTTGTGTCAGTACCTGGCCCAGCAACCCCACATCGCCAAGGCTTCGGGCGTTTCCGACGAGGTGGTCCACGAAATTCAGTCCATTCTGGGCTGGCCGGCGACAAAGGAGCAAATCGAAAAGGCCAAGTGGCTGGTGCCGGAGGACCTCATCCACCGCATCACGGCCTCGGGTACGCCGGAGGAGGCCCGGGCCAAGGTGCAGGAGTACATTGACCACGGTTGCACCTGCCCGGTGCTTTATTCCGTGGGCGGCGATGTGAAGCTGCTGATTGATACTTTCTCGCCCTTAGCGGAAGGGTGAACCTGAGGTCGTCTGCTTCATACCCACCGTTGGTGGAAAGCAGGGAGGTTCGCAATGGTCCCACAGCGGTCCGCGGGGGAGGAGGTTTTAGCCCAGCAATTTCCCCTGGTGGTGCCTGTGCAGGTGCGGTTTCGGGACCTGGACGCGCTGGGCCATGTGAACAACGCGGTGTACCTGAGCTATCTGGAGATGGCTCGCGTGGCCTACGTCCAGAGCCGCTTTGGCCTTTCCCACCCGCGAGATTTCTCCTTCATCCTCGCCCGGGTGGAAATCGACTACAAGTCTCCTGTGACCCTGGGCGAGCGCCTGATGGTGGGAATTGGCGTGGCCCATGTGGGAAAGCGGTCCTTCCGCTTCGCCTATGAAATCCGAGAGGCTTCCTCGGGACGTTTGGTGGCCCAGGCGGAAACGGTGCAGGTGATGTACGATTACCAGGCCCAGAAGCCTGTGGCCATCCCGGAGGAGGTGCGTCGCGTGCTGGAGGCCGACCGGGTGTCGGTTCCCGGAGGGGAGGAAGCATGACGGAGGGACGGTTGCCCGCCTTGCAGCCCAAACCCGTGGCCGTGGTCATCGGCGCCTCGTCGGGCATTGGCGCGGCCCTGGCCCGGCGCTTGGCTGGCGAGGGTTACCGCGTGGCTTTACTGGCCCGTCGCGGTCCGGCCATGGAGGAACTGGCCCGGCTCCTCAACGAACGATGTGGTGAAGACACGGCCCGGGTCTACGTCCACGACGTCACCCGCTACGAAGACGTCCCCCGCCTGTTCCAGCGCATCCTCCAGGAGATGAGCCGGGTGGACGCGGTCCTCTACGTGGCCGGAGTCATGCACCGGGTGGACCTGGAGGAGTTCGACTTTGCCAAGGACCGGGAGATGCTGGAGGTCAACCTGCTGGGCGCGGTGGCCTGGCTGGGTCAGGCGGCCCTGTATTTCCAGGGCCTGGGCCACGGTCATATCGTGGGCATTTCCTCCATCGCCGGAGACCGGGGTCGGGTGGCCAATCCCGCCTATCACGCGGCCAAAGCGGGCCTGACCACGTACCTGGAATCCTTGCGGAACCGGCTCAGCCGGCGGGGGGTCCACGTGCTCACCGTCAAGCCCGGTTTCGTGGATACCCCCATGCTGGCCAACGCGCCCCGGAAGAAGCTCTTCTGGGTCATCTCCCCCGACCAGGCCGCGGCGGACATCGTGCGGGCGATGAAGAAGGGCAAGCAGGTCATTTACACGCCGGCCCGGTGGCGTTGGGTCGCCCTGGTCATCCAACACATCCCCTCGTTCATCTTCCGGCGGCTTTCCTTCTGAGGTGAACCCTATGGCGGCTTCCCGGACCCGTTCCCGCAAGCGTGCGCGCGTCCATCCCTGGACGGACGCTCCCCCGTTGTCCTGGGACCGCTGGCAGCGGGCCTTCAACTTCGGCCGGTCCACCTGGCGGCCTTCCTGGGTGGTGCGTCCTACCCAGGTGGACGAAGTGGCCGCACTGCTGGATTGGGCCGGGAAGCACGGTTGGCGGGTGGCCTTACGGGGCGCGGGCCGGAGCTACGGCGACGCCTCCCTGGGGGAAGGGCACATCCTTCTGGACCTCACCCGCATGAACCGCATTCTGGACTGGGACCCAGAGACGGGCCTGCTCACGGTGGAGCCGGGAGTCACGGTGGAACAAATCTGGAAGCACTGCCTGGAGGACGGCTGGTGGATGCCCGTGGTTCCCGGCACCATGTTCCCCACCATGGGGGGAATGCTGGCCGTCAACGTCCACGGCAAGAACAACTGGAAAGCGGGCACTTTGGGGGAACACGTTCGCTCGTTGACCCTGCTGACTCCCACCGGGGAAACCCACACCCTGACCCCGCAGGACACCCCCGAAGCCTTTTACGGGGTCATTGGCGGGCTGGGCGTTCTGGGCGTAATCACTTCGGTCACCTTGCAAATGAAACGGGTGTACTCCGGCGACCTGGAAGTCCAGGCCTGGGCCGTATCCAACCTGGAGCAGGCTTTACGGGACCTGGACGAGGCCAAGGACCGTTTCGACTACGTGGTGGCCTGGCTGGACGGTCTGGCCGGTGGACGGGCCCTGGGTCGGGGACAGATTCACGTGGCCCGTTACCTGGAACCCGGCGAGGACCCCCATCCCGCTCGTACCTTGCGGATGGAGCACCAGGAGTTACCCGAAACCCTCTTCGGCGTCTTCCCCAAAAGCGTGCTGTGGCGGTTCATGCGCCTGGGGATGCACCGACCGGGGATGCGCCTGGTGAACCTGGGGAAATACCTGGTGGCCCGTACGGTGAGCCACCACAAGATCTACCGGCAGTCCCTGGTGGCCTTCAACTTCCTGCTGGATTACATCCCCCATTGGGAACGGTCCTACGGTTCCGGTGGCATGATGCAGTTCCAGTTGTTCGTACCCAAGGGACAGGCCTACGACGTGTTCCGGGAAGTGTTGCGCATCAGTCGGCGGGAGGTGCCCACGTATCTGGCCGTGCTCAAGCGCCATCGCCCGGACAACTTCTTGCTGAGTCACGGCGTGGATGGGTACTCCCTGGCCCTGGACTTCCCCGTGCGGCCGCGGCAGATGCCCCGGTTGGCGGCCATGCTGGACACCTTCCACCACCTGGTGCTCCAGGCCGGCGGGCGCTTTTACTTCGCCAAGGACGCGTCGGTCACGCCTCAGGTGGCCCTGGCCTTTTTGGGGGAAGAGACGGTACGCCGCTTCTTCGCCCTGAAGGACCGGTATGACCCTCAGGAGGTGTTGCAGACCGCGCTCTACCGACGGGTGTTCCAGCCTTTGCGGACCATGCTGGCCCTCCCTCGATCGGGCACGGGTGGAAACGGTTCGTCCACCGGGTAACGACAGGCAGCGATGAGTCGGGGCACGTTTCGGGAACGGATTTTCCACTGGCTCCTGCGCACCACGGGCATCGACGAAGAGCGGCGACAGGAGGTGCGCCGCACGCTGCGAGAGGCGGTGCATCCCGATTTCGATTATTTCGCCATGGTGGTGCTTTCCTCTATCATCGCCACCCTGGGTTTGCTCATGGATTCCGCGGCCACCGTCATTGGGGCCATGCTGGTCGCGCCGTTGATGTCCTCCGTGCTGGCCCTGGGGTTCGCCGCCCTCATCGGTGACCAGGAGCTCTTTCAGCATAGCGCCCAGACCCTGGCCCAGGGCGCGGTCATCGCCATCGTGGTGGCTTTGGGGCTGAGCGCGTTGAACCTCTGGCTTCCGCTGGCCCCCTTGCAGGAGCTCCCCCGGCAGGTGCTTTTGCGCACGCGTCCGGGACCGATGGACTGGGGGGTGGCGCTGGCGGGCGGTGCCGCCGCCGCCCTGGCCGTGGCCCTGCCCCAGATTTCCCCCACCCTGCCGGGCGTGGCCATTGCCACCGCGCTGTTGCCGCCCTTGTGCACGGTGGGCGTGGGCCTGGCCATCCGCCAGTGGTCCATCGCCGGGGGCGCGTTCCTCCTCTTCCTGACCAATGCGGTGACCATCGCCTTCGCTTCCATGGCCGTCTTCTACCTGCTGGGGTTCGGCCCCACGTTGCCGGACGGCTCGCCCCAGTGGAACGAGGTCCCCCGGTCGTTGCGCATGTCCGCGTTCCTGGCCCTGCTGCTGCTTCTGCCCCTGCTTTACATGAGCGTGCAGTACGTGCGCCAGGCCACCCTGGTGCGGGAAATTCGGAACATCACCCAGGAAGAGGCCCAGCGGCTGGACGCCGAAGTCACCGAATTGCTCATCCTTTCCGAGGACCCGGTGCGCCTCAACCTCACAGTGCGGGTGGAGCGGCCCCTGGCCTATGGACAGGTGGTGGAGATGCAGCGGCGCATCGCCACCCGGTTGCAGCGGCCCGTGTCCATCGTGGTCTTCCAGGTGCTGGCCGCCCGGCTGGATCCCCTGGTGCCGCCCACGCCGACGCCCACGCCCACGTCCGGTCCTTCGCCCACGCCGACGCCCACCT
>WFVP01000204.1 GCA_015491595.1 Anaerolineales bacterium | reverse complement strand
GCCTCTTCCTGGAGCGGGCGCGCATCACCCCGGATATGGGCAAGCGACGCACCTATTACCGCAATTTCCAGTTCATCTTCGCCCAGGAATGGCCTGCCCTGCCCCTGTTCTACCCGGTGTACACGTACGGGGTGGACCGGCAGGTACGCGGCATTCGCCTGGGGCCCATTTACGACGCCAGTGACCGCTTCCAAAACGTGCTGGAATGGTATATGATGGGACCGTGAACCAGGGCGCGCACGTATGAGTTGGTTCCACGACCTGCCTGCCTGGATGTCTCTGCCTTCCCCTTCGGGGTTCGAAACCCGCTTGAAGGACGCCCTAAAAACCCGATGGGAGGAGGCCGGTCTGTCGGTCCACCAGGACGCCCTGGGGAATCTATGGGTCCATCGGGGCCCCGAAGACGCCGCGGTCCACTGGATGGTGGTCGCGCCCCTGGACGAACCCGGCCTCGTGGTCACCCATGTGGAGGAGGCCACCGGCTTGGCCCGGGTGGTTCCCCTGAATCCCGAACAGGAACCGTTCCATCGCGTGCCCGCCCCCGTACGCACCATCGAAGGCCAGCCCGGTGCCTTGCGCTGGGAACCCGGCCCTCCCCCCTCGGAACCCCGCTGGGAACAGGTGGTCCTCGAACTCTGGGAGGGCCGACCGTATCGAGGCCAGATTCTGCACTGGGACACACCCGGCGCGCTGCATCCCGAAGACGAGCCCCGGGTCCTGACGGGACGGGGGCTGCACCGCAGCCTGGCCGTTCTCCTGGTCGAGATGGTGCGCACCTTCCATCCCCAACGGGTGCGGGTGACCTTCCTCCTCGCGGTGCGAGAACAGGTCAGCACCCGGGGGGCGGTGCTGGCAGCCTCCACCCTGGCGCCCCAAGCCGTGCTATACCTCAAAACCGTCCCGGCCCAGGAACCGGAGGGCCCCCAAGACCTTCCCACGCCGGGCCAGGGACCGGTGCTGGTGGTCCGGGAGCCGGGATGGATTGCCCACTCCTCCATGGTGAACTGGCTGGAAACCCAAGCGCCCACAGCCTACCAACGGGCCATTCTTCCCACAGGGGCCCGCACGGCCCACGAAATCCCCTTCGTGGCGCCTGGGGGGCTGGCTTTCGCCGTCCTGGGTCTGGCCTGTCGTGGATGGCAAACCCCGTATGAGGCCCTCGCCCTGGCGGATTTGGCGGCCTTGCAGGAGGGGCTGCGCCGGGCCTTGCACGCCCTGGACGAAGCGCCCCCCACGCTGGTCCCCAAGGCCCAGGGAAGCGCCCCCGCGCCCGCGGCGTAACCCGTCCCAGGACGCGGCCGGCGCGTTCGCCTGCCTCGCGGGTCCCCACCGGGCCACGAAACCGCCGAACCGTGCCGCAATGGAGGTGTGCCATGTCCCGGAAAAACCATGCCGACGTTCTGGTAGTGGGAGGTGGAATCAACGGCGTCAGCACCACTTTTCATCTGGCCCAGGCCGGGCTTCGCGTCATCCTGCTGGAAAAGGACGACATCGCGGCCGGCCCCACGGGGCACTCGGGGGCCATCATCCGGCAACACTACTCTCACGAAGTCACGGCCCGCATGGCCCTGGAGTCCCTGCGGTTCTGGGAGAACTTTTCGGACATCACCGGAGGCGGGGACGCGGGCTTCCGCCGCACGGGTTTCCTGCTGGCCGTACGGCCTGAGGATGTGGAAGGACTCAAGGCTAACCTGGAGCTGCAGAAACGGGTAGGCATTCGCACCTTCTTCGTGCCCCCGGAAGAGCTGACCCGGTACTTCCCCTACATGGACCCGCACCAGCTGGGCGGCGCGGCTTACGAGCCCGACGCGGGGTACTGCGCGCCGGTGCTGGCCGCCACCTCCCTGGCCCGCGCCGCCCGGGCTCGGGGCGCGCACATCCACACCGGCCACCGGGTGACCGGCTTCCTCACCCAGGGCCAGCGGGTCCTGGGCGTGCAGACCCCTCTGGGGGATTTCTACGCCGACCGCATCGTCCTGGCCACGGGACCCTGGAGTCCGGGCGTGCTGCGCCTTCTGGGCGTCGAGGTGAACATCACCCCCATTCGGGTGAAGGTGGTCCTCTTCCGCCGCCCCGCGAACCTGGAGGACCATCCCATCTACGGCGATTTCGTCTACGCCTTCTACATGCGCCCGGAAACGGGCCATCAGACCTTCATGGGCTCCCTGGACCCCGCGGAGGCCGAGGACGTGGTCCCGGACCCGGACCACTTCGACCGCCGGGTGCCCATGGACATCCTGAACGAGTACGGGGAGAAGCTGGTCCGGCGCTTTCCGGCCATGGCCGAAGGACGGGTGTCCTCCTCGTACGCGGCGCTGTACGACGTGACCCCGGATTGGCATCCGGTGGTGGACCGGGTGCCTGGTTGGGACAACGTCTACCTGCTGGCCGGAGGCAGCGGTCATTGCTTCAAGCTGTCCCCGGCCCTGGGGCGCCGCATGGCCCACCTGGTGATGCACGACCGCTGGGTGGACGACGAACCCCATCTGTTCACCTTCGACCGCTTCGAGAAAGGGGCCCAAGTGCGCGGCCAATACGCCTACAGCATCCTGGGATGAAGCTCGACATGTGGGTTCGCTCGAAGTTTTTCCGTCTTCTCACCATAAATACCCCACAACCTGGGGTATAATAGCCTTGCTTTCCTGAGGAGGTGGTATGACCTTACCCGAAGCACCCAGTCCCGGTCCGATGCAAGCGCCCGGTCCTCCGCCACCCCGTCGGACGGGGTGGCAGGCCTGGTTATCCCTCATCCTGGGCGGCCTGGCTATCGTGCTCATGGTCGTGGGCATCATCCTGCTC
>WFVP01000203.1 GCA_015491595.1 Anaerolineales bacterium | reverse complement strand
CTCCTGCCCTTGCTGGAACGGGAATTCCACCCTCGCGTACGGGAGACCCTGGCCCGCATGGCCCGCGTGGTGCAACAAGAGGTGGAGGTCCTCCAAGCACTGGCGGAACAGGCCTGGGACCGGGTGGTGCAGGAGGCGGGGGAAGCCTTCGTGTTCTGGAACGTTTCCGCGATGCGCGACCTCCCGGCGGGCGTGCGTTACCACCTCTGGCGGCGCATGGCCCTGCGCCTTCGTCCGGGCCTCGAGATGACCTTCGCCGATGTGGAGCGTGCCGAAGCCTGGTTGGCCACAGCGTCCAAGGGACCGGTGGATTGGTTCGGCGGGATGTACTTGGCCCGGGAGGACCGGAACCGGGGCATCACCGCCCGATGGGAAGCCGACCTGCCCACCCGCTTCTGGCCCCAGGTTCTCGCGGCCGACCAGGTGTATCCCCTACCTTGGAACGGAGAGGTGCCTCTGGACCAGGGATGGAGGTTGACGGCCAGCGAGGCCCTGCCGGTAACGGCCCTGCCGGAGGACCTGTCCCGCACGCCACCTCATCAAGCCTGGGTGGATGCGGACGCGGTGGGCACGCCCCTTTACGTGCGGGCCCGTCGTCCTGGAGACCGCTTTGCCCCTCTGGGGATGGATGGACACACGATGAAACTGTCGGATTTCATGATTAACGTCAAAATCCCCCGCCGGGCCCGAGACCGCTGGCCCCTGGTGGTCCACGAAAACACCGTGGTCTGGGTGGCCGGCCACCGCCTGGCCCATCCCTTCCGGGTGCGGCCTCAGACCCGGCGGGTGCTGCGGTTGGAGCTGCTTCCGCCTACTTCTTCACCCGAGTGACGTAGGTTCCGGTCCGGGTATCCACCCGAATGATGTCGCCCTTCTCCACAAAGTGGGGCACTTCCACTTCCAACCCCGTCTGGGTCTTGACCTTTTTGGTCAGGCCCGTGGCCGTATCGCCCTTGACCGCCACCTCCGCTTCCACCACCTCCAGGTCCACAGTGGTAGGCAGCTCCACGTCCAGGGCTTCTCCTTTGTAGAAGGCGATTTTCACCTCCATGCCTTCCAGCAAATAAGGGGCGGCGTCTTCCATCACCTCCGCGGGAATGGCATACTGCTCATAGGTCTCGATGTCCATGAAGTGGTACGTGTTGCCGTCGGTGTACAGGAACTGAGCCGTGCGGTAGTCCATGGGCGCTTCCTGCACCTCGTTGCCCGAGAGAAACGTCTTCTCCACAATGGCACCGGAGCGCAGGTCCCGGGCCTTCACCCGGATGATGGCCTTGCCCCGACCGGGCTTGTGGTGATGGTATTCCAGCACCCGGTAAATGTTGCCGTCCAGCTCAAAGGTTACGCCCTTGCGCAAACCCGTCACTTCGATGGCCATAGGAGCCTCCTCATCGGGGGATTGGGTGCATTGGGCATGATACATGAGGGGTTGAGCCTCCGTCAAGGAGGCGTTATAATCTTTAGCGCCTGGAGGGGTGCCGGAGTGGACGAACGGGGCGGTCTCGAAAACCGCTGTGGGCCTTAGCGCCCACCGTGGGTTCGAATCCCACCCCCTCCGCCTGAGGGCAGCGGAACGCTGCCCTGTTCTTTTTTGGCACCACGCAAACACCACGCAGACCCTTATCGGTTGCAACGTGACGCATCCACCTTGGGCCGAGGGGGGCGGAAGGGGCTCAGACCACCCCTTCAATGGCCCGGGCCAGGGCGAAGTCCTTCTCCGTCAGGCCGTTGACTTCGTGGGTGTACAGGGTGATGGTGACCCGACGGTAGACGTTGCACCAGTCGGGATGGTGGTTATGTTGCTCCGCCAACAGGGCCACCCGGGCCATGAAGCCAAAGGCTTCCACGAAATCGCGAAAGACGAAGGTTTTGGTCAACCGACCCTGTTCCAGGGTCCAGGGCATATCCAGGCCCCGGTTGAGGTCCTCCAGGGCCTGGCGAATCTCCTCCGGACGCAAGCGGGACATCCTCCACCTCCTCGCTCACCACGCCAGGGCCACCACCATGGCCAAGGCGTAATGGTCGGTGTCCGTCAGGGTGATGCTCCACGTGCGCCATCCCAAATCCTGGGCGCGCTTCAGGGCCTTCCCATGGAGCAAGAGCACGGGCGCGCCTCGCTCATCGGTCAGGATTTCCATCTCCCGCCACGAAACCGGCCCGATGCCCGTCCCCAACGCTTTCGAGGTGGCCTCCTTGGCCGCGAACCGCAGGGCCAGATGGGCTGGATGTCCCCGACAGAGTTCCCATTCCCGGGGCGTGAACACCCTCCGCTGCAAGCCCGCGGGGTGACGTTCCAGGACCCTGCGAAAGCGGGGGATTTCCACCAGGTCCACGCCGGAGAAGATGCGAATCATGGCAGAGGCTGGGAAGCCCACACCCGCTCCTCCTGACCTTGGGTTTCAGGGGAAGGTTGCACGCTGGCGTACCAGACGCGATGCACGTGCCGGGACTCCCGAAAGCCCATGCGCGCGTACAGACGCAGGGCGATTTCGTTGTCCCGCTGGGTGTTGACGGTAATCCAACGCACGCCGCGAGCCACCAGATAGCGCAGGGCCTGGTGCACCAGGGCACCGCCAATGCCCTGACCCCGTTTTTCTGGCAGCACGCCCAGCCGGGTGATGTGTCCTCCTCGCGGGGTCTCCATGGCCAGCAAATAGCCCACGATGCGACCCTCCTGCTCCGCGACCAGGCCCAAAAGCAGGTAGGGAAGCACCCGTTGCAGAGCCTTCTCGCCAATGCGCCATCGGGACGGGAAGGAGCGGGCATCCACGTGGGCGATGGCAGCGACATCCTGCGGGCGCAACAGGCGCAGGTGCACGGGCGGCGAAGGCCGGTCGCTCCAGGGTGGCAGTGGCCCCTGCCAGTGGAGGGTGATGACCTCCGCATCTTCCTGGAAACCCGCGGCCTGATAGAGGGTCTCCAGCCACGGGTACATGCCCAGACCCATGACCCACTGAACCCCCTGAGCGGCCAACAGGGCCCGTAAGGCGGGCCACAGGTGTTCCCAGGCCTGCTGAGGCGTCAGTCCTTGCAAGAAGGCAAAGAGGCGCAACCAGGCCGTCTCCTCGGTGTCCAGGGGCGCGGCCATGGCTGCGCTGACAAGGGTTCCCCGGGTGAGCACCAGGAAGGGCTCCCGGGCAGGCCAGTACTCCAGAGGGTCCCACCCGGTGAAGAAATACGCCTGGTTGCCCAGGTAGAGCAGGGAACGAATTTGCGGGATGTCTTCCGGATGGGCCGGGCGGACACGGGGAAGCCCAGGAGGTTTCGGGGTCATGCGTCGCGACCTCCTCAATCAACGGGATGGAGGAGAGAGTTTGGCTACACGCAGGAGAAGGAATCGGAGAAGGCGTTCCAGCGGGGTGCGGGGCGCCAGCAAAAGGGCCTGCATCATGTGACCCAGGGCCTCCCGCCAGCGGCCCATGCGCACGTGGACCCGGGCCAGACCCCGATGCACCGCCGCCTGTTCCTCACGCAGGCCTTCCCCCAACGCCGCCAGCCCCTCCAGGCTGCGACGATAGGCCTCCAGGGCTTCCTGGCGCCGACCGGCTCGTTCCAGGGCCAGGGCCAGGTTGCCCCAGCTCAGGGCTTCCTCCCGAGGACGCCTCCAACGGGCGAACCGGGCGGGGAGGGGTGCCAGCAGCACCAGCGCGGCGTCCACCTGACCGGCGTGCAGCAAGGCCACCCCCTGGTTCCCTTGCGCAACCGCGGCCTGGAACGCTTCCCCTTGAGCCTGGTACGCAGCGGCGGCCCGGGCGAAGGCCTGGGCGGCAGAGACCATATCCCCCTGCTGGAAGGCTTTCCTCCCCTGCTGTTCCCAAGTGTGCGGGTCCATCACAGTGTGATTTCCAGCAGTCCTTCAGCCACCGCCCGCAATCGCTCGACAGGCAACTGGCTGAGGCGCTGCGCAATCTCCAAATAGGGTCGGTTCACAGGCTTGGAGACGAAATCCTGCAAGTCCTCCGAAAGGCTCAAAAAACCCTGTAAGCGCTGCTGGTAGCGAATCCAGTCCCCGAGAGGTCCGGGAGCCTCTCGGAAGAGCGCGTTCAACGACAGGTCCAGCTCCGAAGCCAGGACTTCCAAATCCGGCGCCGGGATGGGTTGCGTGCCTTCTTCGTACTTGCGGAGCTTGGCGGTGGAGAGGCCCGTCTTGCGGGCCAGTTCCCGAAGGGTCAGCCCTTTTTTCTCCCGGGCGGCTTTCAAGCGGGCCGCGATGGTGCGGTGATATTCCTCCATCAAGGTCTGGATTTGCTCGGAGGATAGGGGAAGGGGGTCGTCGGATCGGATTTCCGTTCCCCAAAAATGCTCCATGGGGACCTGGTAGAAATAGGCCAGCGCCGCCAGTTCGGGCACAGAAGGCGCTCGGGTCCCCCGTTCGTAGGCCCGCAGCGTCTTGGCCGGAATGCCCAGGGCCTCCTCGCATTCCTGGGGCTTGCGACCCGCCAACCGTCGGGCGTCCTGCAGGGCGATTCCTAAACGCTTGGCCCGTATCTTGCGTCGAATGGCATGGGCATCCATAACCCCTCCTAGCGACTTGCCGGGTAAAAAGGATTGTACCATATACGCAAAGACGTCCTTCTCCTGGGGCGTGGAGCGGAAATCCCTTTCCCCCTCGCCTCAGGTCCCGGGTTCCACGGCCGCCTCGTCGGCGTACACGCCTCGGTACTCCGGTGGCAACAACCGGGCAATGGCCCGCATGATGGTTTCCGTGGCCTCTTTCAACGCCTCCCGTCGGTCTTGCGCTTGAGGTTGCACGCGGAAGGGAGGACCGATGCGAATGCCGAAGTCCAATCGCCGAAAACGCTTCAAGCGCGGGAACACCTGCCAGTTGAAGGTCCCGGTAATGCCAATGGGAACCACCGGCGCGCCGCTCTTGAGGGCCAGATACGCCGCGCCCTCGGTGCCGGGCATCAACCCCCCGATGAGGGATTGGCGTCCCTCGGGAGCCACGGCGAGCACGCGACCCTCCTGCAGGGCCTTCAGGGCCGCTTTGAGCGCGGCCAGGTCCGCCCGGCCCCGATGTACCCAAATCACGCCATAGGCGTGGAGGAGCCAAAAAATCCAGCGGTATTCCAGCAAATCAATGGAAGCCAGCACCTCCGGGCACCAGGGGAGCACACTGAGGATGAGCACCACATCGGCATCCCCTAAGTGGTTGGTCACCAGAATCGCGGGTCCCTTTCGAGGAAGGTATTCCAGCCCCTCTACCCGGGTACGGGCCAAAGACCACCGGGCCAGCTTGCACACGGCCCGGGCGGTGCAACGAAAGGCGCGCCGCCACAGCGTCCGTCGGGGGAGACCCACCAAATCAGGACGATGGTATCGGGAGAGGGGCTTGGGTGGCAGGTACATCGGAGGTATCCAGGTCGAGGGTTTGGGCGATGGCCATCCATTCTGGGTCATGATACACTCCCCGGTATTCGGGTGGGAGCAGCGCGGCAATGCGGTACATGGCCAGGTCCGTATTGTACCGGCGGGCCCACTTCCGGGGCACCGGCCAGGCCTCCAGGGGCGGAAGACGGAAGGGCTTCCCCACCCGGATGTGCACCGCGGGGCGCTCCAGGCGCAGCGCTCGGGTCACGGCTTCGTCTTCGGTGCCCACCACGCCCACAGGCACAATAGGAACTCGCGCCTGGTCCGCGATGTACGCCAGACCCGTCCAGGCCCGTTGCATTCCCGGGGTATGGGAACGGGTGCCTTCAGGCGCGAAGGCCAGGGGAAAACCCTGCTTGAGCACGCCCACCACATAGTCCAGGAAGCTTCGGTCGGGCTTTCCCCGGTCCACAGGAATCACACCGTACAGCCAAGTCAGGGGAGCGTGGGCCGGGCGACGGAACACGTCCGATGCGGCCACGGCCTCCAGCCACACCGGCCACACCGCGATGACGATGGGCGGATCCAGAATGGAAACGTGGTTGTAGATGACCAGGTAAGGGGGTTTTTGGGGGACGTTCTCCATCCCCTCCACGGTGATGTGGAACAGGGTCTTCAAAATGAAGTGCCAAAAAATGAATTTGAGCACAGGCCGCACCACACGGTGCCAGCCCACACGGTGGGGAAGCTGATACCGACGGCTCATGGAGTCCTCTCCCGAATGAGCGCCATCACCCGTTGGAAGACCTCCTCCGGGCTCAGGCCGTTGGTTTTCAGGATGAACGCGTCCTCCGCCGGACGCAGGGGCGCGGTGTCGCGCGAGGAGTCCAGGGCGTCCCGGCGGCGCATGTCCTCCAGGACCTGTTCGAAGGACACCTCGTGGCCCCGGGAGCGGGCTTCCTGATACCGACGTCGGGCCCGCTCTTCCAGGCTGGCGTCCAGGTAAATCTTGACATCGGCCTCGGGAACGATGACGGTACCGATGTCCCTCCCCACCACGATGATACCGCCCTGCAAGGCGATGCGGCGCTGGACGTCCTTCAGGGCGGTACGCACGCCGGGATGCGCGGCCACCACAGAGACCCAGGCGTCCACCTGGGGCGAGTAGAGGTCCCGGGAGATGTCCCGACCCTGGAAGTAAATGCGGGTTTCCCCCGTCTGGGGGTCGGGGCGCAATTCGATGTCCAGTTCCTGGACCAGTCGGGTCATGCGGTCTTCGTCGTGAAGGTCTTCCCCCCGCGTGAGGGCCAGCCAGGTCACGGCCCGATACAGGATGCCGGTATCGAAGAACAGGTAGTTGAGCTCCCGGGCCAGGCGCCTGGCCAATGTGGTCTTGCCCGAAGCCGCGGGCCCGTCGATGGCGATGATGAGGGCTCTGCCCATGGCTCCCACTCCTTCCGTAGCCTAAGGTTGCAGGAAGCGGTCCGTCCTCAACCAGAACAGCACCGCTTCGGTTCGGCGGGGAACGGGCTGGAGGTGGAACACCCACAGCAACCCCTGGGTTCCTCCGGCAAAGGGCTGCACCTCCTCACGAAGGACGAAATCCTGGGCTCGGTAGGGGACCGGTGCGACAAAGGGGAGCTCCGGAGGCGGGGGGAGGGGGCCTTCGTCCTGGGCTTCCGGGCCAGGCTTGAGGGTCACCACCGCTTCCGGCAGGGTGTCGGGCTGGAGGGGAGGCGCCTGCAGCCAGTGCAAACGGCGAACCCGGCGCAAGGCCCAGCGCAACTCGGGCCATGCCTCCTCGGGCACGATGCTCCAGCCCTCCAGCTCCTCCGGACGTCCGTGATTCCACAGGGCCCACTGGGCCCAGGTGGCCTGCAACGCGCGAACCTGGGACGAAGTCACCGTCCGGTGCCAGAGCCGCTGAGAGGCCGGCCCCAGCACGCGCGCCCATCCCGAAGCCTGGGCCAGCAACATGACCACCAAGAAGGCCGCGACGGCATGGTCCCGCGCCCGGTCCGGAGGAATCAGGGTGCTCCAGGTCATGAAGCTCAAACCGATGAGGAACAGGGCCAGGAGCACCAGGGCGCCACGCCACAACACCAGGGCGCCTCCGCCCAGCCCCATCTCCCGCAACAACAGGGCCACCTGGCTGAAGGCCAGCACCCACAACGCGACATGGAACCCCGTGAGCAGCCAGGCCAGGTCCCCGCGAGAACCTCTCCGAAGGCGCAAGTACTGGCCCGCCCAAATCACCCCGGGCCAGAGGGCCACGTTCACCCATGCAGCCAGGTCGGGCGTACGTCCCGGGTACAGCCACCAAAGCAAGGCCCCTGTCAGGCCCACCCAGGAGGCCGCGGCCACGGGTTCCGGCTCCTCTCGACGCATCCCCAGGAAGGTGAACACCAGCCAGAGGAGCAGCACAGGCCCCTGATACGCCAGGAACGGCCACAAGGCCATGGCCACCGGCCATTCGGGCGCCATCCAGCGCCGCCCTCCTTCCACCAAGCCCTAGAACAGGCCCGCCCATCCCGGCCGGTAAAGCCCCAGGCCCAGG
>WFVP01000202.1 GCA_015491595.1 Anaerolineales bacterium | reverse complement strand
TGCGAAATGCCCGGTTGCCCAGGGTTTTGCACGTTCTTACAAAACCAGGTCTTTTCAAGGTGATTTGCCCCGTGACGCGCAGGCCTCCTCGGGCTCAGGACCGCAGGGAGAAAAATAAATTTGTGTGGGGCGGCGAAGCCGCCCCACACAAATTCTTTCTTCCTTATGGTCCTGAGCCCGGTTTAATCTAAGCGAAAGAGGCGGCCCCTATGGCTTTACCTCTGTTAGAACAGTGAAGAACCCTGCCCGGTTGCCCGAGGAAGAACGGTTTTATCTTGTATGGGGTTTGGTATACTCCCTATGCACGAGGCGCTTCTTTGTGCCTTGTGGGAACCGAAAAAACCGGTGGCCCAATTCCGGGTTGTCCATGGCGGGAGCAATGCAAGACCACATTCGGAACTTCTGCATCATCGCGCATATTGACCACGGCAAGTCCACCCTGGCCGACCGTCTGCTCCAGATGACGGGTACCATCCCGCCCGATACGACGGTGGAGCAGGTTCTGGACAGCATGGAGCTGGAGCGGGAGCGGGGGGTGACCATCAAGGCCTCCGCGGTGCGCATGACGTATACCGCGAAGGATGGAAAAACCTATGAGCTCAACCTGATTGATACGCCGGGACACGTGGACTTCGGTTATGAAGTCAGCCGGGCTCTGGCCGCGTGCGAAGGCGCGGTGTTGGTGGTGGACGCCACACAGGGGATTGAGGCCCAGACCATCGCCCATCTTTATGCGGCCCTGGAAGCCGATTTGGAAATCATCCCGGTGGTGAACAAAATCGACCTGCCGGCCGCCCGGCCCGAAGAGGTGGCTCGCGAGGTGGCCGAGCTCCTGGGCGTGGACCCCGAAGAGGTCATCCACATCTCCGCCAAGGAAGGGCTCCATGTGGACCAGGTGCTGGAGGCCATCGTGGAACGGGTGCCGCCGCCCTCCGGAGACCCGGACGCTCCCTTGCGGGCTTTGATTTTCGATTCCCACTATGACCCTTACAAAGGTGTGGTGGCTTATGTCCGGGTGGTGGACGGCCGCATCCGCCATCGGGATGCCTTGAAGCTCATGGCCGGGGGCGCGGAGTTCGAAGCCGTGGAAATTGGTGTCTTCAAACCCGATATGACGCCCACCCAGGAGCTCAATACGGGTGAAGTGGGCTACGTGGCCACAGGTCTGAAGACCGTGCAGGACTGTCGCGTTGGGGACACCCTGACCCACAAACAGCGTCCTGCGGCAGAGCCGCTACCGGGCTATCGGCATCCCAAACCCATGGTCTTTGCCAGCATTTACCCCGTGAACCCCGAGGATTACGAAGATTTGCGGGATGCGCTGGCCAAACTCCAGCTCAACGATGCCGCGCTGACTTTCGAGCCGGAGCATTCTCAGGCTTTGGGTGCGGGCTTTCGGTGCGGGTTCCTGGGCATGTTCCACATGGAAATCGTGCAGGAACGCCTGGAACGAGAGTACGACCTGGACATTTTGGTGACCGCGCCTTCGGTGGAATACGAGGTGGTGCTCAAAGACGGTTCTGTGCAGCGGGTGCGCACACCCGCGGATTTGCCGCCTCGGGACCGGATTGCCGAGATTCGAGAGCCGTGGGTGGAAGTTCAGATTTACACCCCGCTGGAGTTCTACGGGCCTGTGATGGACCTGGTCACCAAACGGCGAGGGGTCCTGAAGGACCAGGAGCACCCCTCCCCGGACCGGGTGGTCCTGCACATTGAAATGCCCCTCGCCGAGCTCATCGTGGACTTCTTCGACCAGCTCAAGTCTCGCACCCGCGGGTATGCCTCTCTCGATTATCAACTGATTGGCTACCGTCCCGGGGACCTGGTCAAGCTGGAAGTGCTGGTGAACAAGGAGCCGGTGGATGCCCTGGCCATGATTGTCGCCCGGGAGCATGCCTACCGGGTGGGCCAGAAGCTGGTGTCCAAGCTGAAGGACCTCATCCCCCGGCAACTCTTTACCGTCCCCATCCAGGCCGCCGCGGACGGCAAGGTCATCGCCCGGGCCAACGTCAAGGCCCTGCGCAAAGACGTGCTGGCCAAATGCTATGGCGGTGATGTGACCCGGAAGAAGAAACTATTGGAGCGCCAGAAGCGGGGCAAGAAGCGGCTCAAGATGGTGGGCAAGGTGGAAATCCCGCAGGAGGCGTTTTGGGCCGTGTTGCAGGTGGGCGAGTCCGAGGAATCGTAGACGGATTCCCTTTCCTTCGTCCAGGATGCCATGTTCCTCTCGTTCCTCCATACGCTGAACGCGATTCTGGCCGCAGCCATTGGCATTGCCGCCGCGGGCTTGTGGCTTTACACCCTCACCTTCAACTTGCGGGTTCGGGTGGCTCGCGCCTTTTCCCTGGTCTTGCTGGTGCTGGTCCCCCTGTATGGCGGTGAGGCCCTCACCAACGTGGCGGAGACCCCCGAGCTCAAGGCCCTCTGGTTACGGGTGCTCTGGACCGGCTTGGCCTTCCTCCCTGCCACGCTGCTCCACTTCTCCGACGCGGTGCTGGCATTGACGGGGAGACCCTCCCGGGGACGGCGCATCTGGGCCGTGCGCGCGGCGTATGTCCTGGGAGCAGGGTTCGCCGTGGCCATGTGGTGGCCCCGGGATCTTATTCTGGGGGCCTTCCGGGAGACGCCCGCTCCTCACTTTCGGGCCGGTCCCTGGGCCTGGGTTTTCATCGTGTTCTATGCCGTGGTGATGGTGTTCGCCCTGGTGAATCTCTGGCGGGCCTATCGCCGCACTGTGGTGCGCGTCTCCCGACGACGGTTGGCCTATCTGTTGGCCGGTGCATTGGCCATCGCCGTAGGCTCCTTCCCTTATTTGGCTTTTGGCGAAGCGCTGGCCGGGCGTTGGGTGGGGCTGTTCTGGCTTTTGGGGACCCTCAACCAAATCGTGGTGGGCACGTTGTTGTTCCTGATGGCCTACGCCGCGGCCTTCTTTGGTGTGGCGCTTCCCGACCGTTTGGTACAGCAGCGGTTGCTGCGATGGGTGTTGCGGGGTCCGGTGACCGTTTCCCTGGCCCTGGCAGCCGCAACGTTGGCTCGGCGTTGGGGGCTTTTCGTCTTTGGCGAGGCCTATGGATTGTGGGTGCCCCTGGCCCTGGTGGTCACGTTGTTGTTCACCAGTTACCTCATCGGTCTCGTTCTTCCCTGGCTGGAACGCCTGTGGCCGGTGCAGGATCCGGCGGCGGACTTGTTGGCCCATATTAGCGAGCGTCTGTTCACCCCGCAAGACCTGCGCCAGTTCCTGGAGGCGCTGTTGGGCGTCGTGTGCGACCAATTGCGGGTGGACCGGGCTCTGCTGGTGGCTTTTGAGGACGATGAGCCTCTCCTGCTGGTTACCATTGGAGAGTGGCAGGATTTGCCCCGTCCAGCATTGGAACCGCCCAAGAACGGTCCGGGTTATTTCGTGTGGGATGGGTACTGGGTGCGGGCTTTGCACGACCCGGAATCCGACGTGCTCCTGGGCATGCTCATCTTCCCTCGTCAGAAAGCGGCATTGACGGAAGATGATCAGGAGGTGCTGGACGCGGTCTCTGAACGGGCCGTGCTGGCCTTGCAGGAATGGCAGCGTTCCCGACGGGTGCTCACGGCCTTGCAGACGCTGGTGCAGCAATCTACCCTTTTGCCTCGGTTGCGGGCCGTGGCCCGTTTTGACCGCCGTCGGGCTTTGATGTCCGAAGAAGAACTCCCGCCCACGGGTGAGGTATTTCAGTGGGTCCGGGATGCTCTCAAGCACTACTGGGGTGGTCCCAAACTCAGCGATAACCCGCTGCTGCGCTGGAAGGTGGTGCAACAGGCCGCGACGCGCTATGACGGTAACGTGGTTCAGGGCCTGCGCGCTGTGCTCCGGGAGGCCATCGAGCAATTGCGTCCGCCCGGTGAGCGCCGCTTTACCGCGGAGTGGTTGCTGTACAACATCCTGGAGATGAAGTTCTTCCAGGGTCGGAAGGTGCGGGACATCGCTTTGCGTCTTGCCCTTTCCGAGGCCGATTTCTACCGCAAACAACGGGTGGCTCTGGCCGAAGTGGCCCGTATTCTCCTGGAAATGGAGGAGAAAGCCCGCCGTAATCCCAGCGCCTCTGCAAAGGGAGACAATGGAACGAAGTTCGGCACAAAAGGCGACCCGGCCATAGGATAGGGTAAAAATGAACTGGTGGGGCGGCTTCGTCGCCTCACCAATTCATTCCCCCTGGCGCACCAATCCCGCGGCCAGCACTTCGACGAGGTGGAAGGGACGGCGGCCTGCCAGGTCCTGAATCTGATGTCGGCAGGAAGCCCCGTTGGCCAAAATCACTGCTTCTGGGGGTGCCTCCCGCAGCGCGGGGAGCAGGCGGTCCTCCGCGATGCGCACGCTCAGGTCATAGTGTTCGGCCTCGTACCCAAAGGCCCCGGCCATGCCGCAGCACCCGGCATCGATGTAGCGCACGTCCACGCCCAGGGTGCGCAGCACTTTGAGGGTCGGCTCCGGGCCCACCAGGGCCTTTTGGTGACAGTGGACGTGCACGTAGACCGGCTCCCTGGGCGCGCGGAAGGGCAGGGCGTCGGGTTCCCGGCTCAGCAGGTCGGCCAGGAACTCGTCCAGGGTCATACTGTGGCGGGCCACCAGTTGGGCTTCCTCCGTGCCCACCAGGTCGGGGTATTCATCCCGGATGGTGAGGATGCACGATGGCTCCAGGCCCAAAATGGGGATGCCCTGCCGGGCATAGGCCGCGAGCAGGGCCACGTTGTGCCGTGCGTTCCTTCGGGCGGCTTCCAGCAAGCCCTGGGAAAGCAGTGGCCGGCCACAGCACACCCGTTGTTCTGCCACCACCACTTCGTATCCCAGAGCCTCCAGCACCTCCACCGCGGCCCGGCCGATGTGGGGGTCGTTGTAGGTGATGAAGGTATCGGGGAAGAGCACCACCCGGCCCCGAGGTGCGGGCGAGGAGCGCGGGAGCCGGTGCTTCCACCAGGCCAGGAACGTCTGCCGGGCCAGGAGCGGGAGGGTACGGTCCGGGTGCAGGCCCAGCACCCGCGCCAGCACGCGGCGGAACACGCGGCTGCGCATCACCGGGTTCACCAACGCGGCAAAGGGCGAGAGCCAGCGGTTCAATTGGTGGATGTGGCCCAGCACGCGGTTGCGCAGGGGCAGGCCGTACCTGTCGTAGTACCAGGCGGTCCACTCGGTCTTGATTTTGTTCATGTCCACCGCGGAGGGGCATTCGGCCTTGCAGGCTTTGCAGCCGATGCACAGTTTGAGCACCTGGTAGACCTGGTGGTCGTCCAAGGTCACGGGCTTGCCGCTGAGCCAGGCCCGGAGCGCGTTGGCCCGGCCGCGGGTGCTATCCCGCTCATCGCGGGTGGCCATGTACGTGGGGCACATGGTGCCCGAACCGATTTTCCGGCACACCCCCGCGCCGTTGCACTGCTCCACCGCGCGGTCGAAGCCCAGGAAGTCGTCCCAGTTGAGGCGGGTGGGGAAGGCGCGTACCCGGTAGTCGGGGCCGTAGCGCAGGTTTTCCGTCATGGGCGGCGCGTCCATTACCTTGCCGGGGTTGAGCCGGCCCTGGGGGTCAAAGGTGTACTTGATGCGCCGCATGGCCTGGTAGAGGACCGGGCCGAAGATGCGTTCGTTGAACTGGGACCGGGCCAGACCGTCGCCGTGCTCGCCGCTCATCGCGCCGCCGTACTTGAGGGCCAGGTCGGCCACCGCGTCCGCGATTTCGGCCATCTTGCGTACCCCGGTCACATCTTTGAGGTTGATGAGGGGGCGGATGTGCAGGCACCCCGCGCTGGCATGGGCGTACATGGCCACCCGGGTATCGAACCGGCGCATCAGGTCCAGGATGTCCTGCACGTAATTGGGAAGTTGCTCGGGCGGCACGGCCACGTCTTCGATGAAGGGAATGGGTTTGAAGTCCCCCCGGATGCCCATCATCAGGCCCAGGCCCACCTTGCGCACGTACCACACCCGAGCCTGGTC
>WFVP01000201.1 GCA_015491595.1 Anaerolineales bacterium | reverse complement strand
GCGCAGCACCGAGGCCCGCAAGTTCACCTTGCGGGATACACCGATTATTACGGCAGTCAGCAGTGAGCAGTGAGCAGTCAGCGGACTGCCGACTGCCGACCGCTACCCCAGGAGGTCTCCCATGGCACGTCCTTCCCCGACCAATGGCAAACGGCCCCCGGCCTTCCAGCGGCCCGACATTCACAAGGCGCCCATGCTCATCTACTGGGAAGTCACCCGGGCCTGCGACCTGGTCTGCCGCCACTGCCGGGCCGAGGCCCAGCCCCATCGCCATCCTCTGGAACTCACCACCGAAGAGGGTCTGGCCCTGCTGGACAAATTCCTGGAATTCGGGGAACCCAAGCCCCACATCGTGTTCACCGGTGGCGATCCCCTCAAGCGGCCCGACCTCTTCGATTTGCTTCAGGCTTCGGTAGAACGGGGTTTCCTCACCGCCATCACCCCCAGCGGCACCTATGCGCTGACCCGGGACGTGGTCCACCGCTTCAAAGACGTGGGCGTGTGGATGATGTCGGTGAGCCTGGACGGCTCCACCCCCGAGCGCCACGACGCCATCCGCATGGTGCCAGGGAGTTTCGAACAAACCATTGCGGCCATTCGCTGGGCCAAGGAGACGGGTCTCCCTTTGCAAATCAACACCTTAGTTTGCGCGGAGACTTATGACGACATCCCCAACATCGGCCGCCTTTTGGTGGACCTGGGCGTGGAGCGTTGGAGCGTGTTCTTCCTGGTGCCGGTGGGCCGGGGGAAGGTGCTGGGGGACATCACCCCAGAACAGGCCGAGGACCTGCTCAACTGGCTGTACGACTTTGCCAAGGAAGCGCCCTTTGCCATCAAGACCACGGAAGCCCATCACTACCGCCGGGTAGCCTTGCAGCGGGCCAAAGCCGAAGGCAACCGCGAGATGCCCAAACGGCTCCGCCTTGGCTTCGGCATCCGGGATGGGTCGGGCATCATGTTCGTTTCCCACATTGGGGAAATCTATCCCGCGGGGTTCCTGCCCATCGTGACGGGCAACGTGCGCACCCATCACCCCGTGGAGGTCTACCGGCACCACCCCCTGTTCCGGGCATTACGAGACCCGGATCAGATGAAAGGCAAGTGTGGAGGGTGTGAGTACCGCAAGGTCTGTGGCGGTTCCCGTGCCCGGGCCTATGCCGTCTTCGGCGACCCGTTGGAGTGGGACCCACTGTGTGCGTATCAACCCAGGGCCGACGGTCGCTCGTCGTCCATCGTACACGAAGGGGCCATCGTTTGAGCCAGCGGCGAGAGATGACCGACCACGCCAGGAGGTTTCAACCATGCAGGTGGTCCTTTATGGTATGAACCATCGTACGGCCCCCGTGGGTGTGCGGGAGCGGCTGGCTGCAGGAGAGGACACCCTCTGGACCGCGGTGCAAGACCTCCTGCAAACTCCAGGCCTTCACCCCGTGGAGGCCGTGCTCCTTTCCACCTGCAATCGTTTCGAGGTCTACTTCGTGGCCCCCTCGCTCCAAGTCGCGGACGCGAGTTTCAACGCCCTGGTGCATCGTCTTGCAGGACTCTCTCTTCAATCCCTGCAAGACCACCTCTATCGTCTCGAAGGGCAGGACGCGGTGTGGCACCTGTTCCGGGTGGCGGCGGGTCTGGATTCCATGATTCTGGGCGAACCTCAAATTCTGGGCCAAGTGCGGGAAGCCTGGGAGGCCGCCCGGAAACTCGGCGTAGTGGGGCCAATTTTGCATCGCTTGTTCCAACAGGCCGTGACCGCGGGCAAACGCGTGCGGCGGGAAACGGACATCGGCAAGGCGCCCGCCTCGGTAGGCTCCGCAGCCGCGCATTTAGTGAAAGAACACCTGTCTGCGGGTGCCAACCGAGCCCCTAAAGCCCTGGTGGTTGGCGCGGGGACCATGGCGCGCACAGCGGCCCGTTATTTGCGAGATTTGGGCTTCCATCACTTGGCGGTCATGAATCGCACCGCGCGCCGGGCTGAAGCCTTAGCTCGGGAACTGAACGCGCGTACTTTCCCCTGGCAAGCCTGGCACCCTGCCCTGGTCTGGGCCGACGTGGTCATCACCGCGGTGGCCGCGCCAGAACCTATCTTAGGTCCCGAAGACGTGGGCTCGATAATGGAGGCTGGACGTCCTCCCTTGCTTTTGGTGGACATCGGCGTACCCCGCAACATCGATCCCCGGGTCGCGGATCTACCCGGTGTGCGGCTGTTCGACATCGACGACCTGCGGGGCGTGGTGGATGCCGGGTTGGCTTTGCGTCGCGCCGCAGTTCCCCAGGCCGAAGCCATCCTGAGAGAAGAGATGGACGCCTTTCTCCAATGGTGGCAAATGCGAAAGGTGACCCCCCTCCTCCACGCACTCCATCAACGGGCCGAAGCCGTACGCCAAGACGTGCTTCAGCGCACCCTAAAGCGGATGCACGTCAACGGCGAAACTCAGGAAGTGGTGGACCAGGTGACCCGTATCTTGCTGGAAAAATGGCTCCAAATTCCGGCCCGCAACCTGCGGGTCTTGGCCCAACAAGGCCATCCCGAGGAGGTCATCCGTCTCCTGGCACAGGTCTTCGAACTGGTCGATCCCCCGCGCAATGGCTAACCGCTCGATCTGCTGTCGGCCAACCACCATCTCTCCAGGAGGTGCTCCATGCTCGAAACCCTCTCCCTTCCCCTGAAAGCAGAAACGTCGCACCATCTCTTCACGAGAGCTCAAGAAGTCATCCCGGGCGGGGTGAACTCGCCCGCACGGGCCTTCCGCGCAGTGGGTGGCGTCCCCCTGTTCATCGAAAAGGCCCGGGGGCCCTACTTGTGGGATGCCGACGGGAACCGCTACATTGATTACGTGCTCTCCTGGGGACCCCTCATCCTGGGGCATGCCCACCCCAAAGTGGTGGAAGCAGTGAAGCAGGCTGCGGAACGGGGTACGTCTTACGGCGCGCCCACCCGCCTGGAAATCGAGCTCGCGGAGCGGGTCATTGAG
>WFVP01000200.1 GCA_015491595.1 Anaerolineales bacterium | reverse complement strand
CCCTCGTCATCCCCAAGAACGCCCGGCCCTGGCCCGACACCCATCCCCGCTCCCTGGTTCCCCACCCTACCACCTACGTGACCCAGGCCGGGGACACGCTGTACAAGATTGCGTGCAAGTTCGGTGACGTCTGGCCGGAACAAATCGCCCAGGCCAACAACATTCCGCTGAGCCAGATGGACCAGCCCCTGGAGCCGGGGAAGAAACTGAAAATCCCCTAAAGCCATCGCCGACCTCGCAACCAGGTCTGGCTTCACGATGATGTCCTCATGAGCCGGCAACCGCCTCTGGTGGATACCCACGCCCATCTCGATTTCCACGCGTTCGACGAAGACCGGGAGGATGTCCTGCAACGGGCCCGGGAGGCCGGGCTCGTTGCGGTCTTGATTCCCGCGGTGGACCTGACCTCGGCCCACCGGGCCCTGCATCTGGCGGAAACCTGGACGCAGGAACCGAGCCTCTACGTGGCCGTCGGGGTCCATCCCCACAGTGTAGCCCAGGCCTGGCAGGGACGGGCCACCCTGGACCAGATGGAAGACTTGACCCAACATCCCCGGGTGGTGGCCATCGGCGAAATCGGCCTGGACTACTACCGGGACGTTACGCCCCGTTCAGCCCAGTGGGAGGCCTTCCTCGCGCAGCTGGACCTGGCTGCCCGCAAGGGCCTGCCCGTGGTGCTGCACCAACGGGACTCCATGGCGGACATGCTGCGCATCCTGGAGGATTGGGTCCGGAGCCTGCCCCCGGACCACCCCCGGGGCGTGCTGCACTCCTTCTCCGGGGGTCCGGAGGACGCGCAGCGCGCCGTGGAACTGGGGTTCGCGGTGGGCATCACCGGGCCGGTGACCTTCAAAAAGGCCGACCAGGTGCGCCAGGTGGTCGCCGTCACGCCCCTGGAGCACTTGCTCGTGGAAACCGACGCGCCCTTCCTCACCCCCCATCCCTATCGGGGCCGACGAAACGAACCCGCGTACGTGCGCTACGTGGCCGAAACAATCGCCCAAATCAAAGGTGTGGACCTGACGACCGTCGCCCACACGACCACCCTCCACGCCTGGCGACGCTTTCGCTTCCCCCAACCCGCGCCCATCCCCGCGTCCTCCTCGGGAGCCTCCTCATGAGCGAGGTGCCCGTCCGAACCCACGGCCGCGATGGACGGCGGTGTATCCCCATGCCATCCTTTCCTCCGGTGTAGGCAAGGCCCATGAAGCGCGCCCGCTTTCACCTGTACGGCCCTTTGCGCGATTTCCTCCCCCGAGAGCAACGGCACGGCATCGTGGAGCTGGCCTTCCGGGGCCCGCAAACGGTCAAGCATCTGGTGGAATCCCTCGGGGTGCCCCATCCCGAAGTGGCCCGCATTGAGGTCCAGGGGCGGGGACCGGTGTCCTGGAAGCACCTGGTGGAGGACGGGGAAACCGTCCACGTGTACCCTTACCGTCCCGGCGAAGCCTGGCCCTTCCCCCATCCACCCCGTTTCGTGGCCGACGGCCACTTGGGACGCTTGACGGCCTACTTGCGTTTGATGGGGTTCGACACGCTGTACAACGCGGCCTGGGAAGACCCGCAGCTGGCCCATCTCGCAGCTGCGGAAGAACGCATCTTACTCACCCGGGACCAGGGCCTGCTCAAACGCAATCAGGTGCGCTTTGGCTACTGGTTGCGGGCCCTGCGTCCGGAGGAGCAGCTGCGGGAAGTGGTGCGGTACTTCCAGTTGCAACGCTGGGTCCAGCCCTTCCGCCGTTGTGCCAAGTGCAACACGCCCTTAGAAGAGGTGGCCAAGGAACAGGTGGCCCATCGCCTTCCGGAGTACATCCGTCTTCACCATCACCACTTTCGCCATTGCCCCCAATGCCAGCGGGTGTACTGGGCCGGAAGCCACGTCACCCGCCTGCAAGCCCTCTTCCAACGGGTGCTGGACGAAGCCGCCCAGGGCTAATCCTCGGCGGTCACCCCCTGGAGCATCCGCTGTAACGCGGCCACCAGCACGAGCAGGCCCTCAGCGTCCTTTTTGGGACCCTGGCGGAGGTGCGGGAACATCGCCTCCACCAGGGCCTGTAGCCGGTGGAGGTCTTCCTGCATCGCCCAGGGCGCCCGGCGCAGGTCTTCCGGCCAGGCGGCGTCCGCTTCGTCGTCTCCTATCTTCCGGACCACCTCCCAATGGGCCTGCAACGCCGCGGCATCCACCTCGGCCCACCGGAGCAGGGATTCCCGCAAGGCCAGAGCCTCCTCCCGGAGCGTTCGCCCCCGGGACCCCAACGTGCCCGCCAGTTTGGCCGTCAGGCTGGCCGCCATGGCGCCGGCATACCCCACCAGGCTCACCAGGGCCGGCCCGGGGCCCGCTTGGGCCAGGCGGTGCAACGCGTCCGCCGTGGGGGTGTGAAAGGCCCGGCATACCCGGGCCTCCAACACGGGATACTCATGGAATTCGTCAAGTTGCAGGTACCACCGGGCCGCATCCCACACGGCTTGCTGGGGAATCATGCCCACCAGTTCGCTGTGGTGCACCGAGGTTCCATAACGCGCGGCTTCCCGACGAATCAGTTCCATCACCCGGTGCACGGGGGTCTTCCGAAAGTTCGTGAGGTTCATGGACACCTGGGCCCGACCCTTCACCCGAAGCCCCAGGGCTTTGACGTAGCGCAATCCGCCCGAAGCGTGCCGCACCGCCCGGGCGATGTGACGGGCCACGTCCACATCGTCGGTGTTGAGGTAGACGTTGTACGCGATGAGGAAATCCCGCGCGCCGATGACCACCGCGCCGGCAGGCCCCAACTGGCGGGGGCCGAAGTCCGGGGCCCGGTCGGGGTCCGTGGCGATGGTCTCCTTAAGGCGAGCATATCCCCCGCGACGGATGTAGGCCAGGTCACGGCGTTCGGGCCGGAGAGCGGCTTCCCCGTACAGGTACACGGGCAGGCGAAGGGTCTCGGCCACCCGCCGGGCCAGGTCCCAAGCCAGACGCACTGTCTCCTCCATGCTCATGCCCTCCAGGGGGACGAAGGGCACCACATCCGCCGCGCCGATGAAGGGGTGCTGGCCTTCGTGGCGGTTGAGGTCGATGCGCCGGGCGGCCTCGGCAATCCCCCGAAAGGCGGCCTCGACCACGGCCTCGGGCGGGCCCACCAGGGTGACCACGCTGCGGTTGTGGTCCGGGTCGCTGTGCACGTCCAGCACCCGCACCTGGGGCACCTGGGCCATGGCTTCCACGATGGCCGCCACCACTTTGGGACGCCGGCCCTCGGAAAAGTTGGGAACGCATTCCACAAGGCGGGAAACGGTCTGCATTTCGTCTCGCCTCCATCCGCCGTCCGTCCCCTCGGGCTTTCCGAGGGCACTGGGGTTACGCGAGGGACGGCAGCTCGCCCGCAAGCAATCGCCGGGCGATGACCAGGCGCTGAATTTCACTGGTTCCTTCCCCAATGGTCATCAGGCGCACGTCCCGGTAGAAGCGCTCCACCGGGTACTCCCGACTGTACCCGTATCCCCCGTGAATCTGGATGGCGTCCCGGCACACCTTCTCCGCCATCTCGCTGGCGAAGAGCTTGGCCATGGCCGCGGCCTGGGTGTAGGGCTTGCCCTGGTCCTTGAGCCAGGCAGCGTAGTAGGTCATGAGCCGCGCCGCGTGGATGGCCGTCGCCATATCCGCAAGCATGAACTGGATGGCCT
>WFVP01000199.1 GCA_015491595.1 Anaerolineales bacterium | reverse complement strand
TGGCCACGTGACGCGCAGGCCTCCTCGGGCTCAGGACCGCAGGGAGAAAAATAAATTTGTGTGGGGCGGCTTCGCCGCCCCACACAAATTCTTTCTTCCTTATGGTCCTGAGCCCGGTTCGATCTAAGCGAAAGGGGCCGCCCCTATGGCTTCACCCTTCTGTTAGAACAGTGAAAAACCCTGTTCGGTCCGGGTCAGAAGAGTGAATAACCTTTGCAGACAGGTATTTCCCCCAAAAAGCGCATAATCTGATCGAGCACATGATTTTCGGCTCTCCTGCCTCCAGAGCCCGGTCAGGTCGGCGTGAAGAGGGGAGTGTTCCTTCGGTCATCTTTACAACTTTTCCGTGTACCCGTCCCAACCCCAGGGCTTCTGGGAGATGGAGAGTATACTATTCCTCAATCAATCTTCGTCAATCCTTGACCGCTTCTGGGAGGTCCCATGATGCATCCCGATATCTGTCGCATGTTCGACCTGACGGGCCGGGTGGCATTGGTGACGGGCGGCGCGGGCTTGTTGGGCCGCCAGTTCTCCCGGACCCTGGCCGCGGCCGGCGCCCGGGTGGCCGTGCTGGACCTGCGGGCGGACGCGGCCCGCCAGGTGGCCGACGCCATCCAGCGCGAACTGGGCGGGGAAGCCATGGCCCTGGGCACGGATATCACCAACCCCCACCAGGTGGAAGAGGCTGTGGCCACCCTTCGAAGCCGATGGGGACGCCTGGATGTGCTGGTGAACAGCGCGGCTCTGGACCCCAAGGTGAGCGCGGAAGGGCAGGTGCAGGCCGCGGGCGCCTTCGAGGATTTCCCCCTGGATTTGTGGCGACAGGCCCTGGAGGTCAACCTGACGGGCACCTTCCTCATCACCCAGGCCGCGGCCCGGTTAATGCGGGAACAGGGCAAAGGAAGCATCATCAACATCTGCTCCACCTACGGACTGGTGGGCCCGGACCAGCGGATTTATCAGAAGCCCGGACGGCCACCCCAATACAAGCCCGTGTACTACTCGGTCACCAAGGCCGCGATGCTGGGTTTCACCCGCTACCTGGCGGCCTATTACGCGGGCACCCAGATTCGGGTCAATGCCCTGACCCCGGGAGGCGTGTACAATCAGCAGGACCCCGATTTCGTGGAGAAGTACAGCGCCCGCACCATCCTGGGACGAATGGCGCGGGAGGACGAACTGAACGCCGCCGTGTTGTTCCTGGCTTCCGACGCTTCTTCGTACATGACGGGTGCGAATCTGGTTGTGGATGGCGGGTGGACCGCCTGGTGAAAGCAGACGAATAGGCCTCTCCCGGGAGGGGAGGTCATATATCCGTGCAGCAAGAATGAGATTCGTCATGGTATATTGGTGACCACGGTCATGTCCTCCCTGTGGTACGGTACAGACGAAGAACCAAGTTCCAGGGGAGGACGGGAAATGGTCAATACAGACCAGGTGCGTCAGATGATTGTGAACGAATCCGTGCTGATTGATAAACAGGGGATTGTCTCCCTTTACGAGGCCGTCCACAAGATGATGGGTTTTGGTCTGGGTGGGCTGTTGTACCGGGCAGGGAAAATCGGTGGGTATCAGGGTGCTAAGGTGCTGGCGGAACGGCTGGGGTTGAAAAATGAGGCGCTCATCGAAGCGTTGGTTGTGGCTTTCAACACCTCCCGATGGGGCGAAGCGGTGCTGGAGCGCGAGCAGGATCTCTGGACGTTGCGTGTCAAGGAGTCTGTTCTGGGACAACACCTTCATAGCAAGAAACCGGTATGTCACCCCATCGCCGGATATTGGGCAGGATTTCTGGAGGCGGCTTTAGGCCGGGCGGTCGAAGTCCAGGAAGTGGCCTGCATGGCTTCAGGCGCTCCTGAATGCGTGTTCAAGGTTCACTTGAAATAAGATTGGGGAGGAGACGATGCCCAAAAAGACATCGGCGACGCCGGATTTCCCTCTTTTACGGGAACGGGCCCTGGCCCATCTCCGAGCCCTGTCGGAAGACATTGGCCCCCGCCCCCCTACGAGCGAGAATCAAAAACGAGCGGTGTTGTACGTCGCAGAGGCCTTGCGAAACGCGGGGATTGAAAACCTGGATTTTCAATCCTTCCGGGCGGGGAAGCATACCTACTGGCCCTACGTGGCCGCCTTTGCCGCGGGCCTGGTGGGGAATCTGGCTTACCTGCTACACCCCCGACGGGCCACCAGCGTGCTGGCTGCGCTGCTGAACGCGTCCGGTGCATGGGCCTTTTTCGCCCAGACGGACTTCGAGGACAACTGGGCCCGCCGATTGTTCCCCAAAGGCACCGGCCTGAACCTGATTGCCCGCATTCCGGCCCGCCGGGAAACCCGCGGGCGCATCGTGCTCTCGGCTCACCTGGATACCCACAAGACCCCCTGGGTTTATCGAAGCCCCCATTCGCTGCGCGCCTTCTCTCTGATTGTGGGCGGTTCTTTCCTATCTCTTCTTGTGGGAGCCATACTGCACATCTTGCGGGCCGTGTTCGGGTGGCCCCGTTCCCGCTGGCTGGTGGGCGGGTTGCCTCTGGCCCTCCAGGCCGTGGCCACCGGCATGGCCGTAGAGGGCGAGACGACCCCGTACACCCACGGTGCCAACGACAACGCCTCGGGCGCCGCGGTCATCCTGGCCCTGGCGGAGCACCTGGCTCAACATCCCCTCCCCCATACCGAGGTCTGGGTGGTCTTCACCGACTGCGAAGAAGTGGGCGCGTATGGCATGGACGCCTTCCTGCGCCAGTATGGGCCTGAATTGCGGGACGCCGACTTTCTGAACGTGGACATGGTGGGCCTGGGCATCCCGGGACTGCAAAGCGTGGATGGGCTGCTGCGTCGTCACCCTCCGCATCCGGAGATTTGGGCCAAAGCCGTTGAGGTGGTGCAGCGTCATCCCCAATGGCGCATCAAGCCCTGGGTGGGTGCGTACACCGACGCCACCGTGGCCACCAAGCGGGGGTTCAAGGCCCTGACCATCACCATGGTGCTTCCGCCCGAACACCCGGCCGCCCGTTATGGGGGATACTGGCATCAACCACAAGACCGCTGGGAGAACATCGAACCCGAAACCCTCGAAAGCGCCATCCATCTGGTCTGGGCGTTGATGGAGCGTCTGAGCCAGGAAGGCGCTGGCCCATCTTCGTGAAAGGGGTGATTTCATGGCCTGGTTGATTTTGCACGCCACCGTCGTGACCCTGGACGATGACCTTCGTATCCTGCCCGACCATGGTGTTGTCGTCGAGGGAGGACGCATCGCCGAGGTGGGACCCTCTGCAGACCTGCGGGCCCGGTATCCCGAGGCCGAGGCAATGGACGCCCGGGAGCAGTTCCTTTTGCCGGGCAACATCTGTGCACACACCCATTTCTACGGGGCTTTCGCCCGAGGTATGGCCATCCCCGGGCCGCCTCCCAAGGACTTCCCCGCCATTCTGGAACGCCTGTGGTGGCCCCTGGACCAGGCCCTGGACGAGGACGCGGTGCGCCTTTCGGCCCTGGTCATGGCCCTGGATGCCATCAAGCACGGCACCACCACCCTCATCGACCACCATGCCTCGCCTAACGCGCTGGAGGGCTCCCTGGACATCATCGCCGACGTGGTGGGCCAGGCGGGGCTGCGCGCGGTGCTGGCCTACGAGGTGACCGACCGCTACGGTCAGGACAAAACCCAGGCGGCCATCGAGGAAAACCTGCGCTTCTGGAAACGGGTGCAGGAAGAGCGACCCTACGAGGGTCGGATTCAAGCCCTTTTCGGTCTGCACGCCAGCATGACCCTGTCCGAGGAGACCCTGGCCCGGGTTCGCAAAATGGCACCCGACGAGATGGGCTTCCACATCCACATCGCCGAACACCCCGACGACGAATACGACAGCCTGTACCGCACCGGGCAGCGGGTGGTGGACCGGCTTCACCGCCATGGCATCCTGGGCCCCCGCACCATCACCGCCCACGCCATCCACATCGACGCCCGGGAGATGGAACTGCTGGCCGAGACAGGTACCTGGGTCACCCATCAACCCCGTTCCAACATGAACAACGGCGTGGGCGCGGCTCAGGTGGAGAGCATGTTGCGCCTGGGCGTGCGGGTGGGTCTGGGCACCGACGGCTTCCCCCACGCCATGTGGGAAGAACTGCGCTTCGCCTACATGCTGCAAAAAGTCGTGCACCTGGACCCGCGGCGCCTTCCGGGGGACCTGGCCTTCGCCATGCTGGCCCGGACCAACCGGGACCTGGCCAGCACCCTGTTCGGGATGCCCGTGGGTGTGATTCGCCCCGGCGCGGCCGCGGACCTCATCCTGGTGGACTACCCCGCGCACACCCCAGTGACGCCGGAAAACTTCCCCTGGCACGTGATTTTTGGCTTCCACGAGTCCATGGTGACCACCACCATCGTGGCCGGCCGGGTCCTCATGCAAGACCGCCGGGTGCTCACCCTGGACGAGAAGGCGATTCTGGAAGAGGCCCGGGCCAAAGCGCCGGAGGTGTGGCAAAGGTACCGAAGTTTGGTACGATGAAATACAGAAGGGCTGTCTGTAAGGTGAGGTGTTATGGTTTGGGTTCAATCAAGGTCGGATTGGAAAAAGTATATTGAAAGTGCACGGAGACGTGCTCAGCTTCAGCCCCAAACGCAGAACACCCAGAAGACGCGCACACACCTGCTTGAGCGACTGAAGAATGTGGCGGAAATTTTAAAAACCCGTTTCGGGGCCCGGCGGGTGATGGTGTTCGGGGCTGTAGCCCATGGTGCTTGGTTTACACCTGACTCCGATATTGACTTGGCTGTAGAAGGTTTACAAGGACGTGCATACTGGGATGCATGGCGTTTTGTTGAAGACGCGTTCAAGGATTACCCAATCGACTTCATCGATTTGGAATCGGTCAGTCCGACTTTCGCGCAAGCCATTGAGCGTTACGGCATCGAGTTGTAGAGATGTCCACTGTATATCAAATCTTGGCCGAACGCATTCGAGCAGAACTCACAGAACTGGATCAAATTATCGCCAGGGCTCAGAAGGCCTGGGAACAGGCGAGAGTCAAACCTGAGGAGTTTGCTTATCTCGATTCCGTAGCCCTTAATCTGCACGCTTTTTACTCCGGAGTGGAACGCCTTTTCGAGTTGATTGCCCGCCATATTGATGAGCACGTGCCTTCTGGTGCAACTTGGCATCGGGATTTGCTTCCGCAAATGGCCACGGAGATGCCGGAACGACGTCCTGCGGTGATTCATCCACAACTCGTGGAGGATTTGGACCTGTTTCGCCGCTTCCGTCATTTGGTCCGAAACGTGTATACTTTCAATTTGCGACCGGAACGAGTAGCCTTTCTCATGGAAAGATTGATACCCCTCTGGAAGAGTTTGCGCTCCGATTTGCTCCTTTTCTCTGAATTTTTAGAAGCATTGCATAAGGGCCTTGAAACTTCATGACCCGCAATCCTGAGTCCCTGAGGAAGCCTCTATGACCCATATTCTCATCACCAACGACGACGGCGTGTTCCATCCAGGCCTGTTGGCCCTGGTCGAAGCGGTTCGAGGAATTCCCGGTGTGGAATACAGCATCGTGGCCCCGCACCGCAACTGGTCGGCGTCGGGCCACGTGAAGACCCTGCACCGCCCCCTGCGGGTGTGGGAGGTGCGCCTGACCGACGGCACCCAGGCCCTGGCCTCCGACGGCGCGCCTTCCGATTGCGTGGCCCTGGCCCTGCTGGGCCTGCTGGAAAAGCCCGTGGACCTGGTGGTCTCGGGCATCAACCCCATGGCCAACCTGGGGTACGACGTCTCCTACTCGGGCACGGTGACCGCGGCCATGGAGGCCGCGATTTCCGGCATCCTGGGCGTGGCCTTCTCCCTGCACTCCCCCGAGGATTTGAGCGGCTCCCCCGATTACCGCGCGGCCATCGTGGTGGCCCGCCGGGTCATCCAGCAAGTGCTGGAACATCGGGAGGACCTGCCCACGGGCATCTACCTCAATGTGAACATCCCCTACGGTCCCCTGGAGAACATCAAAGGCGTCCAGGTGACGCGCATGGGCCTGCGGGTATACCGGGACCGGCTGGAGCGCCGTGAGGACCCGCGTGGTATGCCCTACTATTGGATTGGCGGAGAAGCCCCTACGGGCATTCCCGAACCGGGCACGGACATCGGCGCGGTGACCCAGGGGTATGTGTCCATCACCCCCCTGCACCTGGACTTCACCGCTTATTCCGTCATCCCCACCATGCATACCTGGCCGTGGGAAGAAGTCTTTGATCAGACCCACGATGAGGCTGCAAGCAAAGATGTATAAGCCATTTCGGCTCATCTGCAAAACGTGTGCCCATCACCTGATTTGTACATGAGCCACGCTCAATTTGGGACTGCCCAAATATGGGCATGCAGCAGTCCCAGGCGTTTTTCAAACTAATCATCAACGCTTCGGACTCTACTTGTTTGTCCTGGCGGATAAAAGATGCCTTCGCATAGGCCTCCGCGACTCCTGAACCGCGAAAAAAGAGATAAAACAAGCAGCGGCGCGAAGCGCTTGTATGATAGAGAAAAGACAAGGCGGTGACCCATCTGCTTGACGGGTTCTCATGACCCTGCGGCGAGACGGTCTACCGCCTTGTCTTTTCTCTATCATACAAGCGCTTCGCGCCG
>WFVP01000198.1 GCA_015491595.1 Anaerolineales bacterium | reverse complement strand
CTGCCGCGGGTCCTGGAACATTTTCCCCAGGCCATGGTTTGGTTCGCGGGCCCGTACGAAAACGTTCTGGGGGAAGAGGCCTATCGTCGCAAGGTGCTTCCCCTGGCCCGGGAGTGGGAAACCCGGGGGCACTGGCGGTTCCTGGGGGAACTCACGCCTCCACAGATGGCCGCGTTCTACCGCAACCTGGACGTCCTGGTGCTCCCCAGCCTGAACTCCACCGAGGCCTTCGGTCTGGTGCAAATCGAAGCCATGATGCACGGCGTGCCCGTGGTGGCCTCCAACCTGCCCGGCGTTCGTCAACCGGTGAAGATGACGGGCATGGGGGAAATCGCGGCCGTGGGCGACGCGGAGGACCTGGCCCGGGCCCTGCTCCAGGTGCTGCGCCATCCCGAACGGTACCGGGGGGACCCCGAAGCCGTCCGCGCGACCTTCTCGCCCGACCGGGTGGCCCAGGCGTACGAAAGCCTCTTCCAGCGGCTGTTGGCGGAAATCCGTGGATAGGAGGAAGGCAACCCCAGAACCGCGGCCTCAGGTCACGCGGCCTCCCCTTGCGTCAGCCGCTCCAAAACCGCGCGGAGCACCCGCACGGCCCGTTCGTACTCGTCTAAATCCAGGTGTTCATGCGGAGTGTGGTCCAGCGCGGAATCCCCAGGACCGTACGCCACGGCGGGGCAGCCCCAGACCGGCGCGACGATGTTGAGGTCCGCCGTGCCGCTCTTGTATACCAGCCCGGGTCGGGCCCCCAGACGTCGAATGGCGCCCAAGAACGCCCGCACCAAAGGCGTGTTCCGGGAGGCCACGTAGGCCTGGATGGGGAAGCCCATACGGCGCATGGTCACCCCTTCGGGCAGGTGGCCCTGGACCCAGTGATACCAGGCCTCCGGCGGCATGGCCATGGGGAGGCGGGCGGCCAGGTGTATCCAGGCCCGCTGTTGAAAGCCGTCCTCCTCCATTCCCATGCCCCGCACGGTGAGCTGCAATTGCTCGAACATACCCTCCCGACCACGGTTGTATTCCTGGGCCGCCTCGCGGAGGACGCACCACACGGTCAACAAGGCATCGGCGGCCGAGCCTTCGGGACCGGCCGAATGGCCCAGCGCGCGCTGCACTTCCAGCCGGGCCCACGCGCTGCCCTTGTACCCCAGGGTCACCCGGTGCCATCGGCTGGGCTCGCCGATGATGGCGAACGCCGGACGATAATGGTTGGCGACGTACCGGGCCCCTTTGGATTCCCCTTCCTCATCTATGGCCGCGATGACCACCACCCGCCAGCCCGGACGCGGGCCCACCGCGGCCGCGGCGTCCACCATGGCCGCCAGGGGGCCCTTGGCATCCACGGAGCCCCGGCCGTACAGCACCCGACGGCCGTTCTGATGCTCCACCCGCACGGGAATCTCCCCCGGGACCGTGTCAATATGCCCCAACAGCACGATGGTACGCTCCCCCTCTCCCCAAATTCCAATGCCGTTTCCCACCGGGTCCACGAAGGCCTGCGTCGCGCCCAAATGCTTCATGTGGTCCACCAACCAGGTCACGGCTTCCCCTTCCTGTCCGGTTGGGCTGTAACGAGTGACCAGGCCCCAGAGGGTGGGTGAAAGGTCCTGGGAATGGGTCATGTGCGGCCTCCTGGGATGCCCGTCCCGGGCGGGGGTTACTCTTCCGGCAGGGCGTCCAGCGCTTCCTGGGCGCGGCTCATCAACGGGTTGAGGCGCAGGGCCTTCTGGAAATCCTTGCGGGCGGCCACGAAATCACCCAGCGCGGCTTCGGCCATGCCCCGCCAGTAATAGGCCTCTTCCAACACCGGCTCGCTCATGGCCGCCAGCGTGGTGTTGGCCAGGTTGATGACGTCCCCATAACGCCCGGTGTAGTAGTAGGCCTGATACGGCGTCTCATGATACCACATGACCCGCCAGGGGCGTTCCTCCCGGGGCAATGCGGCATAGCGTCGAAAGGCCTCGTCAAAGGCCAGGGCGGCTTCCTCATAACGTTCCAGCCGGGTCAGAGCATCCCCCACGTTGAACTGGGCGAAGAAACCTTCCACCCCGTCCAGGGTCGCCGCTTCCTCCCGGGCCCGACGAAGGGCCTCCTCCCAGGCCCAGCGGACGTCCGCCCAGGGCCCCAGAAGGGCGAGCACTTCCCCTTCACGATAGGGCAGGTAGGGGACCAGGAACACGTAGTTGAAGTCCCGCCACCGGGCGGTCAACACATCATAGGCCACCCGTTGTCCGGGCCCCAGATACGAGTCGTACGCCCAGAACACCCCCTCCCCGTCGTCGTAACCCACGAGGGTGAGGTAATGCCCCATCCACCCCTCCACATCCGGCGCGTAGAAGCCCTTTTCCACCAGCACGGGGTAGCCCGCCGCGAGGAAGGCCTTGAGCACGTCCAGCGTCCCGCCGCCCCGCCACACCAGGCGGTAGACGGTGCGCGTCTCCACAAAGCGCTGCATGTCCTGAGGGGTGACGTTCTTGTCTCGGGCGTTGGGCTTGGTACCCCGGGCCACCACCATTTGGTCGCCTTCCCAACCCCAATAGGCCAGCGCCATGCTCAGATTGGCCGGTCCGCAGTTGTTCCACCGCTGGTACTCGTGGCGCGGGAGGTCGATGAAAGCCCGCTCGGGCAGGGGCCAGGGGG
>WFVP01000197.1 GCA_015491595.1 Anaerolineales bacterium | reverse complement strand
CCCTGGATCCGACCGTGCGCGCCTGTGCCCGGGAACAGGATGTGGTCCTGCGTTTGGAAACGCTGTCCTATCCTCCAACCGGACCTCTGGAAGGACTCTGGTTGACCTGGGGACCCGAACCGTGGTATTCGGAGGCGCCCAGCTACGCCCTGGCCTGGTGGTCCCTGCGCCCCGTGGTGCATCAAGACGTTGGGGTGGAACAGGTCACCGTGGAGACCTTGCAGGCGATTTATCGGGGGAACCTGCGTTCGTGGGCGGACGTGGGCGGCGAGGAGGTTCCCCTGATGCCTTTGCTTCCACCACCGGGGCATCCCTTGTATGCCGGACTGGCGCGACGGATTCGCCCCTATCCCTGGGCCGGAGATGTACTCTGGGTGACCACGCCGGAGGAAATGTTGCGCTGGGCCCAGACCCATCCGGGCGCCCTGGGGTGGTTGCCCGAGCCCTGGTGGGACGAGGCCCGGACGTCCGGGCTCCAGGTGCTCACCGTGGAAGGCGACCCGGACGACCTGTTGGGCCCATGGCCGGTGCTCCTCCAGTGGGCTCCTGAGGCCGGGGTCCCCGCGGCTTTTTTGGGTTGCCTTCGGATGCGCGCCGCCACATCCTGGTTTCAGGAGGCCACGCCGTGACCCTTCGTATCGGACGCATCGCCCGAAACACCCTCCTGGTGGCCCTGCTCTTTGGGGTGGACAAGGTCGCCGCGCTCATTCGCACGGTGCTGGTGGCCCGGCGGTTCCAGCTGTCCCCCGAAATGGACGCCTTCAACGCGGCCAACAACGTTCCCGACATGCTGTTTGCGCTCATCTCCGGGGGCGCGCTGGCCATGGCCTTCATCCCCGTGCTTTCCGAGGTCCTCACCCTGGAGGGCCGTGGGCCGATGTGGGCCCTGTTCTCCCGTATTGCGAACCTGGCCTTTTTGGTCACCGGTTCCCTGGCGCTCCTGGTGGGGCTCCTGGCCCGTCCCCTGGTGGCCGGGGTCATTGCGCCAGGGTTCTCGCCCGCGTTGCAAGACCTGACCGTTCGCCTCATGCGCCTCGACCTGCTGGCCCTCCTCATCTTCTCCCTGAGCGGCCTGGTGTCGGCTTCTCTGTACGCCAATCAGCATTTCCTGTTGCCGGCCACGGCTCCCGTGCTCTACAACGTGGGCCAAATCATCGGCGTGCTCTTCTTCGCGCCCCGTTGGGGCATCTACGGCCTGGTTTACGGCGTCATTCTGGGCGCGCTCATGCATCTGGGGGTTCAAATCCCCGGCTTGGTGCGTTTCGGCTTCCAGTGGCTCCCTCGCCTGGACATCCGACATCCTCGGGTGGTGCAGGTGTTGCGGCTCATGGGTCCTCGGGTGGCCACCATGTTCTTCATCCAGTTGATTTTCATCGCCCGGGACCACCTGGCCTCCTTCCTGGGTTCTGGAGCGGTCACCGCGCTGGCCTACGGTTGGTTCATCATGCAGGTCCCTGAGACCCTTTTGGGGACGGCTGTGGGCCTGGTGCTACTTCCGACCTTTTCGGAACTGTGGGCCCGACGGGACGTGGAGGGTTTCCGGCGCACGGTGAACCTGGGCATTCGCACGGTGCTGGCGTTGAATCTGGCCGCGGCTGCGGTCTTGGCCGCGGGGTTGCCTTACCTGCTCCCTGTACTGGGGTTGAACTTCGAGGATACACAGCTCGTGGTCTGGACGGCTCGGGCGTACCTGGCGGGCATGGCCGGTCACGCCTTGCTGGAACTGGTCGCCCGGAGCTTCTATGCTCAACAGGACGCGGTCACGCCCCTGGCCGCGTCGGCCTTCAACACGTTCCTGTATCTGACCCTGGCCATCTTCTTCGGTCGGCGGCTGGGGGCCGTGGGCATCGGGCTGGCCAATGCCCTGGCCTTCACCACCGAGGCCCTGCTTTTGCTCTTCTTGCTGGTGCGGAGGCATCCCGGCACGGCCCGCCTGAACGGTACCTGGTGGCGCACTTTGGGTGCCGTAGGCCTGGGCGGCGGCGTGGTCTATCTGCTGGGGCGCGGGATGCCGGAGGCGGGCGTCCTCCAGGGCTTCGTGTTCACCCTGGTGGGAACGGCAGTGGCCCTGGTGTGGCTCTGGCCCGAGCTGCGCGCCTTTCTCCGGGTGGCGCCCCTGGCCCAGTCGGGCGCCTCGAGTCCCGGGGTGTGACCGGGGACCTCTGCCGTCCGAGGCGCAGCCCTTTTCTGGAGGGGAACCATGGCGTTCATGAAGGCCCTTTGGCTGGAGGATGGTCGGTTGCGCTTTCGCGAGGATGTCCCTCGGCCCGCGCCGGGCCCGGGGGAGGCCCTGGTGCGGGTGCGCCTCGCCGGCATCTGTGGCACCGACCTGGAGATGGCTGT
>WFVP01000196.1 GCA_015491595.1 Anaerolineales bacterium | reverse complement strand
GTGCTGCTGGCCTTGCTGGCCCGGGGCCTGACCGTGGGCCTGGTGGCCGGGGCCCTGGGCCTGCTCCTGGGCTGGGGCCTCAAGGTGGCCCTGGGCCTGCAGATGGAAGCCGCCCGCCTGTGGCCGATTCTGCCCCTGAGCGTGGGGCTGGTGCTGCTGGGCCTGGTGGTGCCTGCCGTGGCCGCTTCCCGCACCCCGCCCCTGCCGGTGCTCACGGGCCGGTGGTGGGCCTCGGCCCGGCCCCGCACCGGCCTTTTGGCCCGCTGGCTGGGGCTTTTGGCCCATCACCCCCGGGAGTTGGTGCTGGCCGCCCTGATGGTGGCCGGGGCCACGGGGTTGCTCACCCTGGTGATGGCCGGGCTGTTGGCCTTCCGGGGTTACCTGGCCCTGACCCTGCTGGGGCAGTACCTGTTGGTCCGTCTGGGCCCGGCCCACGGCGTGCTCTTGGGGGTGACCCTGCTGGTGACGGGACTGGGCATCGTGGACGTGGTGCTCTTGCTCCTGGAGCGGCACGGGTACCTCACGGGGCTGCTGCAGGCGTTGGGCTGGCGGCCCCGGGAGGTGCGGGACTACTGGGTATGGCACGGCCTGACGTTGGCCCTGGTGGGCGGGGTGCCCGGCGGGCTGGGTGCGCTGGCCCTGCTCACCGCGGGCCTGGGATGGCGTTGGGTGTACGTGGTGGCGGGGCTGGCCGCGGTGTCCCTGGTGGCGGTCCTGGCCGTGCTGGCCGCCTGGCTCCCGGCCCGGCGGGCGGTGCAAAGACCGCCCGTGGAAGTACTGCAGGCGGAATGAGCGCTCCAAACTTTTGACACCAACGGCCAGCGGCGACCGACCACGGCCCTTTCTGAAAAAGCACAGGGAGGTACACCATGAAGGAAACATTGGTCGAGGCCCAAGGTCTGCGCAAGGTGTACCAAAACGGCGTGCCGGTGGAAGCCCTGCGGGGTGTCGATCTGACCATCAAGAAGGGTGAGTTCGTGGCTGTGCAGGGGCCTTCGGGTTCGGGCAAGAGCACTCTGTTGCACCTGGTAGGCACCCTGGACCGTCCCACCGAAGGGGAACTGCGCATTGCCGGGCAGGACGTATTGGCCTTGAAGGGGAATGCCCTGGCCGACTTCCGACGGAAACACATCGGGTTCGTCTTCCAGATGTTCTACCTGATTCCCGAAATGACCGCGCTGGAGAACGTCATGCTGCCGCTGAAACCCTATCGGCGGAAATTGGCGTTCGACCTGGAAGCCCGGGCCCGGGAACTGCTGGAGCAGGTGGGCCTGGAGCACCGGATGCATCACTACCCGAACCAACTCTCGGGCGGGGAACAACAACGGGTGGCCATTGCCCGGGCCCTGGTGAACCGACCCACCCTGCTCCTGGCCGACGAACCCACGGGAAACCTGGACGCCAAGACGGGGGAACAAATCATGCATTTGCTGGAAATCCTGCGACAGGAGTATGGGTTGACCATCCTGCTGGTGACCCACAACGACGCCATCGCCCGGTATGCCGACCGGGTGCTGTACTTGCGGGATGGGGTTTTTGTAACTTAGGTGAAAGGGGTTTCAGGGGCGGCGAGAATAGCCGCCCCTGAGGTTCATTTCCGCAAGCCCGGCTCGGTGAGGCGCCGCGGGTCCAGGACCTTCTCCGCCTCCTCCGGCGAGAGCAGGCCCATCTCCACCACGACCTCTTTCACCGTGCGGCCCTCGGCCAGGGCCTTCTTCACCACCTCCGCGGCCTTGTCATAACCGATGATGGGGTTGAGCGCGGTGCCCAGGATGGGGTTGCGTCCCACTAACTCCCGGATATGCTCTTCGTTGACCGCGAAGCCCGTCAGGGCCTTGTCCGCCAGCACGCGCGCGGCGTTGCCCAGAATCTTGATGGCCAGCAGGATGTTGTAGGCCATCACCGGCAGCATCACGTTGAGTTCGAAGTCGCCCAGGGCCCCACCCCAGGTAATGGCCGCATCACAGCCGAAGACCTGGGCGGCCACCATGCGCACCGCTTCGGGAATGACCGGGTTCACTTTGCCGGGCATGATGGAGGACCCGGGCTGCAGCGCGGGCAGGCGAATTTCCTGCAGACCGGCGATGGGCCCCGAGTTCATCCACCGCAGGTCGTTGGCGATTTTCATCAGCGAGGCGGCCACCACCTTCAACTGCCCGCTGAGTTCCACGATGGCGTCCTGGGCTGCCTGGGCTTCGAAATGATTTTCGGCCTCGCGGAAGGGGTGGCCCGTGAGGTGGCTGAGGGTCTCGGCCATGCGACGCCCGAATTCCGGATGTGTGTTCACGCCCGTACCCACCGCGGTGCCGCCGATGGCCAATTCCGCGACCCGTTCCAGCGCGCCTTTTACCCGTTCGATGCCCAGTTCCACCTGGCGGGCCCATCCGGAAATCTCCTGGCCCAACCGAATGGGCATGGCGTCCATCAGATGGGTGCGGCCCGTCTTGACCAGATGGTCCCAGGCCTTGGCCTGGTCCACCAGTACCTGGTGCAAATGCTCCAGGGCGGGCAGAAGATGCTCCGCGGTTTCCGCGTATGCCGAAACGTGGATGGCCGTGGGAATTACGTCGTTGGACGACTGGCCCATGTTCACATGGTCATTGGGGTGTACCGGGTCCTTGGTACGGCGCAAACCGGTGAGGATTTCATTGGCCCGGGTGGCGATGACCTCGTTGGCGTTCATGTTGGTGGACGTGCCTGAGCCCGTCTGGAAGATGTCCAGGGGGAACTGGTCGTCCCACTTCCCCTCCGCTACCTCTTCCGCGGCCTGCATGATGACCTTCGCCCGCTCTTCATCCAGGAGCCCCAAATCCCGGTTGACCTTCGCGGCCGCGTACTTGATGAGGCCCAGGGCACGGATGAAGGGGCGGGGGAAGCGCAACCCGCTGATGGGGAAGTTCTCAATGGCCCGTTGGGTCTGGGCTCCCCAAAGGGCATCCGCGGGCACCCGAACCTCACCCAAGGAATCCCGTTCGATACGGTATTCACCGGACATAGGTCACCTCCAGGTTCGACCGTGGATGGCTTTCGGCAGGTCTTCACTTTTCAGGTTATACCAAAGGCTTGTTTATTCAGCCCAGAAAAATTCCCCTCTTTGCCCGTTTTACGTAAGACATGAAGTTTGTCATGAGGGGTTGCGTTGCTGGCGCATACCTAATCTTGCGAGATTCAAGTTGAAATAAAGTGGATGCAGTGGCGGATTCGCCGCCACTGCATCCACTTTATTTCCCTTCCTCCAGGAAGACCATGTGAGTAGCGGGTGAAGCCGCTACTCACATAGTCTCTCCCATCAATCCACGAAGCGGTACTTGAGCAAGGTCCAGATGGCGATGATGCCGTCCCGGGCCCGGATTTTCTTCCCTTCTTCGTAAGTCCGGGGATTGAAGGCGATGGGGACTTCGAAAATCCGGTAGCCCCGCTTGAGGACTTTGGCGGTGAACTCGGGTTCAAACTCGAAACCCCGGGCGTGCAGGGGCATGTCCTGGACCACTTCCTTGCGAAAGACTTTGTAGCCCGTTTCCATGTCCGAGAGGATGGTGTTGAAGAGAATGTTGGTGATGAGGGTGAGGATTTTGTTGGCCACCATGTTCCAGAACAGGATGGGGCGTCGGGGAGCGCCCAGAAAGCGGGACCCGTACACCACGTCGGCCATCCCTTTGCGGATAGGCTCCAGGAGGATGGGGTAGTGTTCTGGGTCGTATTCCAGGTCCGCGTCCTGGATGATGATGACGTCTCCGGTGACGTGCTGGAGCGCGGTACGCACGGCCGCGCCTTTACCCATGTTGTGGGGGTGGTAAATCACTTTGAGGTTGGGAATTTCCCTCTTGGCCTCCAGGTCCTGCAGGATTTCCCGGGAGCCGTCGGTGGAGCCATCGTCGACCACCACGATTTCATGGGGGATGTTGGTTGCGGCCACCCGGCGTAAAATTTCGGCGACGGTGTTCTTTTCGTTGTAGACGGGGACGATGACGCTGATTTTCATGGATGCGTGCGCTCCTCAATCGGGGTTAGGGGGACAGGTGTTGCCATTGGAGGACCATCCGTCCCAGGCGGATACGGGCCGTGGCCGGCAGGGGAAAGGGGCGATGGGGTTGCAGGCGGATATGGTCCACCCAGGTGCCGTTGCTGGAGTCCAGGTCCGTGAGGTAGGCCCGGCCTTCCGGAGAGATTTCCAGCAGGGCATGGCGGCGGGAGACGCCTTCCATATAGGCACCGTAGGGGGAAAGGTCGATGAACGTCGCGCCCTGCAGGGAAGCGGTGCCCCGGCCTCGCCCCAGCAGCCAGCGTCCGGGGCCCTCCAGGGTCAGGGTGGCCTGGGACGCCAGCACCGAGAGTTGCCCGGTGAAGGAGGTGGTGTACATGTCCTCGACCACGGGGACCAGGGGGCCGCCGCATTCCTCACAGAAGAGCAAGCCTTCGACTACGGGCGCCTGGCAGTGGGGACAAACGCTCATTCGTTCACCCCTGTTCCGCAGCTACACGGCGTTCCGCCGACGGAGAATGGGCAGGAGAAGCCGCCGCGTGCCGTATTCCAGCCGCTTCTCTCCCTCCGCGGTCAGCGTGGCCCGGTCCCGCAGGACGTTGAGCTCCTGACGCACCGTTTCGGCCATTTGAATCTCGCCCGCGCGGGTGAGGTGGTGGGCCAGGGCTTGCAGGTAGTGCTGGGCCTTGCGCGGGCGGCGTTCCCGCAGGGCTTTTCGGGCCTTTTCTTGCAGGCGATGCCACGACAGACGCTGGACCGCGTCAATCACCTCCCGGGCCGGGGTGTACGAGCGCACGTCCTCCGCGGTGACCACCGGACGTTCGAAGTCCTGGGTGTGGGACCACACCCGGCCGTCGGGGAGGTGGGCCCGGATGGTGCTCCGCAAGTGGATGCGGTGATGGAGGGGCAGGGGCTGGACGATGTCCCATTCCCACAGGATTTGCCACCATTCCCCGGGCATCAGGGGGCCCAGGGCAATGGTGTTGCGGCCCGAAGGGTAGTATCCGATGTCCGGGGCCATCCTCACGATGGTGCGAACCTGGATTTCCGGCGGCAGTTCCCATTCCAGGAACGCGGCGAACACGTAGGCCCGTCGCAACCGGACCAGCCGTTCCTGCAGCGCTTTGGCCCCTTCGTCGTAGGCGTGGATGTAGGTGACCGTTCCTCCGGTGGAGGTGGCCATCTGTTCCAAAAAGGCTTCGTCCCACTCCGTGCCCAGGCCAAAGGCGTCGATGAGGATGTGTTCCTTTTGCAACGTGGGCAGCCATTCAAGGACCACCGGCTGGTCATAGGCCTGCCCGTCGGTGAAGAAGAGCAGCCAGGGCAACGTGCTCCGGGGACGCCGTTCCAGCAGCTCCCGGGCCATGCGTAAGGGGGGCATGAACTCCGTCGCCCCCCGAGGACGCAGGCGCATGAGGACCTGCAGAACAAGGGGCGCGTTGCCCGGCCGAGGGGGCACCAGGAGTTCGGCCCGGTCGTCAAAGGCGATGAGAGCCACGATGTCCTGGGGGCTCAACGTGGGCAATACCTGGGACAGAATGCGGCGGAGAATCTGCAGGGACCGCCCCTGCATGGAGGTCGAACGGTCCACCACCAGGCACAAGAAGAGGGGGCGGTCGGGTTCCCGCGTGGGCGGCGCGGGAGGGCGCCATCGGGTGAGGGCGTAGAAACGCTGGGGAACCAGATTCTCCACCGGCCCCGGACGGCTGTACAGGGTCTCGACGTACCACTCCTGCTCCAGGATGGGAGCGGTTTCCGGGGTCGTGGCCTTGGCCGGCGCTTCGGGCGCTTCCGGGATGGGAATGGTGGGCTCTTCGGCCTGGTCCGGCGCAGGATGAAAGGTGCGCCCCTGAATGTGGCGCCATTGCTGGTCGTACAGGGCCCGGCGCTTGGGGTCCAGCAGGGTTTCCCGTGCCTGAACCAGCAGACGGAAGCGCTCCTGGGCTTCCGGGTCCGGATTCAGGTCTGGGTGGTACTGCCGAGCCAGGGCACGGAAAGCCCGCTCGATGTCCTCCCGCGAGGCATTCGGGGGGAGGCCCAGCAACTCATAAAAGTCAACAAAATCTTTTGCACTCATAACATTCCGGACAAATCCGCCATGAAATGTACAAAAAACACAGTGTTTTGAACAGATTACGCCAATACTGAAGTATACGACGGGACGCGCTGGATGACAACCGCTGTGATATTGTCGTGCCCGCCCGCCTGCTCCGCCTCGGAGACCAGGATGTGGGCGGCCTGGATGGGGTCCCCGCGGTGGGCCTTGAGGATGTCCGCGATGCGGCTCTCCGAGAGTTCATCCCACAGCCCGTCGCTGCACAGCAGCAGCACCGAGCCTGGGGGGAAGGTGCGGGTGTGGATGTCGGGGTTCAGGGGCTCCCGTTGACCCAGGGCCTGGTAGAGCATGTTGCGGTGGGGGTGGTACGCGGCTTCCTCCTCGGTCAAGTCCCCCTGGGTCACCAGGCGGGCCACCACGGTGTGGTCCGTGGTCAGGAGCTCAAAGGTGCCCTGAGGCGAAAGGTAATAAGCCCGGCTGTCGCCCACGTGGATGATGACCAGGCGCTCCCCCCAAAGCAACGCCGCGGTCAGGGTGGTGCCCCCGCCCAGCGCGGTGGCCTGGACCATACGGTTGGCCTTCTCCAGCGCGGATTCCAGGGTCGGCAGGGCTTCCGGCGGCGGTTGTTGCCAGTCTTCCAGCCAGGGCAGGAAGAAGGACTGCATTAGGGCGCGGGCGAAGGTGTACACCGCGTGCTGACTGGCCAGCTCGCCGTGGCTGTGTCCCCCCATGCCGTCGGCCACGATGAAGAGGCCGCCCCAAAAGGCCTGATGGCTGCCGGCGCTGGCGAAGGTCCAGGTGAAGAGGGCGTCTTCGTTGTTGGGCCGGAGACGGCCGGCCGACTGGGCCACGCCCACTCGGAGCTGGGGAGGATAGACCGCCCAGGCCTTGGGGGTTTCGGAGACCTCTTGGGGGGAGACGGGTTGGGTTTCTTGTGGAGCGAGGGGACGGGTAGGTTTGACCGCCTCTTCTTCGTCTTCGGAGGCGGCTTCGCGCTTGCGGTGGAAGGGCCAGAGGTGTTTGAGCCACGACATGGGTGTTCACTCCAGGGGGAGGGCGTAGAGATGACGGTCGAAGGACCCGATGAACAACAGGTGATGCTGCTCGTCCACCACCGGGGTGCCGGTAATCGGCCCCCGGGTTTCAAAGGCCCATACCGGGGAGCCGTCCAGGGTCAGGCAGTAGAGCCGGTGGTCCGTGGCCCCGAAGAAGAGATGGTTCCCGTGGATGAGCACACTGCCCGCGATTTGATGTTCCGTCTGGAAATGCCAGCTCTCCTTGCCTTTGTCCGTGCGGATGCAATAGAGCACGCCGTCCGCGGCGCCGATGTACAGGTGACCCTCGTGATACACGGGGGAGGCCACGGTGCCGCGCCCCATGCGGAAGCGCCACAAGACCCATCCGCTCTCCGCGTCCAGCGCGTAGACCTGGGCGTCCCGGGAGGCGAAGTACACGGTGTCCTCGGTGCCCACTGGCGAGGAGGTGATGGCCCGGCGGGCCCGGGTCCGCCAGAGGAGCTTGCCTTCCAGGTTCAGGCAGAAGAACTCGCCGTCTTCGTTGCCGAAGTAGAGGCGTTTGTTCATCACCCAGGGCGTGGAACGAATGGGCATGCCCGAGGGGAAGCGCCACAACAGACGTCCTGTAGGCGCGTGCAGTGCGTACAGGTAACCGTCGTCGGAACCGATGTAGAGCATGCTCCCGTGCAGGCGGGGGGAGGCCCGCACCGGTGCCTGGGTGGCGAAGGTCCAGGCTGGAGAGGCGTCGTAGAGGCGCAGTGCGTAGACG
>WFVP01000195.1 GCA_015491595.1 Anaerolineales bacterium | reverse complement strand
GAGGTGGACCCGGTACGATTCGAAGTCCCCCAGGTGTTGCGACGTCTGGAGTGGCTGATGCAAATCGCCCATTTGGGCTTGCAACAGGGCGTGGGCATTCCCCTGGTCGCCCGGGAAGAGCTCCTGGGGTTGATTTACGTGTACCGCAACTACCCCAGCCTGTTCAGCGAGGAGGACCTGGTCAGCCTACAACTCTTCGCCGACCAGGCGGCCATCGCGGTCCATAATGCCCGCCTGTACACGGGCCTGCGCCAGGAAAAACAGCGGCTGGACGCGCTGCTGGACGCCGTGGCCGACGGCATCCTGATTTTGGACCCGGAGATGCGCATCCAGCGGGTGAACCCGGCCTTCGCCCAGATGTGCGGCCTGCCCCCGCAGGACCTGCCCGGCAAGCGCCATGAGGAGGTGGTACGCTGGAAGCGGGTGGAGCGGGGCCAGCCCCTGGAGGAGGCCATGGCCCGGGGATGGCCCGAGGGGCCGGAAGAGGCCCTGTACGTGCAGGGAGATATGCTCCGGGCCGACGAGACCACCTTGCCCGTGGGCATCACTTACGCGCCCCTGTTCGACGAAGAGGGCAACCTGTTGAACATCATCGCCAGCGCGCGGGACATTCGCGCCTTCCGGGAGGCCGACCGCCTCAAGGCCACCTTCATCTCCACCATCAGCCACGAACTCAAGACGCCCATCGCCCTCATCAAGGGCTATGTGAGCACCTTGCGGCGCCCCGACGCGCGCTGGGATTCCGAGGTGGTGCAGGAAGCCCTGGAAGTCATCGAGGAAGAGGCGGACCGCCTGAACCGTTTGGTGCAGGACCTGCTGGAAGCCTCCCGGCTTCAGGCCGGGGCCTTGCGGCTCCAATGCCAGGAAGTGGACCTGCGGGCGCTGGCCGAGCGGATGGCCCAGCGCTTTGCCCATCAACATCCCGACTTCACCTTCCGGGTGGACATCCCCAAGAACCTCCCCCCCGTGTGGGCCGACGAGGGACGGCTGGAACAGGTGCTGGCCAATCTGTTGAACAACGCGGTGAAGTACGCGCCGCCGGGAACCACGGTTTGCCTCCAGGCCCGGGTCTCCCCCCGGGAAGTCATCCTATGCGTGCAGGACCAGGGGCCGGGCATCCTTCCCGAAGACCAGCCCCACATCTTTGACCCCTTCTACCGCAGCCGTCGCCACGCGGACAGCCACCCCGGGACGGGCCTGGGCTTGTACCTGAGCCGGGCCATCGTTGAGGCCCACGGCGGCCGCATCTGGGTGGACCCCCACTATCGCCAGGGGGCCCGGATTTGCTTCGCCCTGCCCCGAAAGAAGCCGTGACCCCAAAATCCTTCCCGAGCGCTCAACGCCCGTTGGTATAATGACCACCATCCCCGCAAGCCGGTGGAGGTCTCGATGCCCTTCTTTCGCCGACGACGCAAGCCCAATCGGTTCCTCGACCTGCTCATTCAGCAAGCCCAGTTCACCCTGCAGGGCTTCGAGTTGTTGCGCGAGTACATGCGGGAGCCCCAGGAGAACCTGGCCCGCCAGGTGAAGTACATTGAGGAAGAAGCCGACGAGGTTCGTCGCATCCTCATCGAGGAACTCAACCGGTCCTTCGTCACCCCCTTCGACCGGGAGGACATCTTCGCCCTCTCCCTGACCATTGACGACATGCTGGACTATGCCTACACCACGGTGGACGAGATGGAAATCTTCGACCTGGAACCCGACGAACACATGCGCCGCATGGTGGACCTGCTCACCGAAGCGGCGCAGGAAATCCTGCGGGGCGTACAGCGCCTGGACCAGTACCCCGGTGTGGCCAACGAGCACGCGGTCCGGGCCAAGGCCCTGGAGAATCGGGTGGAACGGGAGTATCGCAAGGCCCTCTCGGAGCTCTTCAAGGACCCCCAGAGCCTCGACGACATCATGGAAATCCTCAAGCGCCGGGAGATTTACCGCCACCTCTCCAACGCGGCCGACCGGGGCGATGAGGCGGCCAACGTCATCGGCGACATCGTGGTGAAGTGGATGTGAGACAGGGCAGCCTTTCGACCTCCCTGCCAGAAATGACCAAATTGATGCAGGCTCGAAGCATCCGTTGCATCAACTTTTCCTCCTGCGGTCCCGTACCCCGTCCAGACAACGCGAAATAGGCGGGGAGTAACTTCGACTTGAATCTGGAAAGGTTGGGTATACGACACCGGATGCACCACGCTGGGGAGTGTTCGAAATATCCTCCATGCCCTTCATGTAGGTCTGGCCGGGTCCAGGACCACCATGAAGAGATAATGTGAGGGCAGCGGCTTTCGCCGCTGCCCTCACATTATCTTCCCTGCACCACGCTTGACATCCGCCCCAAACCCCGCCATGATGGGTTTGACCCCTTTGTTCGGGAGGAAGGACCCATGGCGCACCGCATTGCCTGGAGCGTTTCCCATCATGAGTTCACCATCGAGGACGGCTACTACTTCTCCGTGCTGCGACGAGCGCTGGAAGAAGCCGGCGTCCAGGTGGTGCCGGTGGAGCGCCTGGAAGACGCCTTCGACGCGCCGGTCCTGGTGCTCAACTATCCCGAGGACCCCTTCACTGCGGAAGAAGTGCGCTGGCTGGAAGCTTACGTGGCCCAAGGCGGGCGACTGGTGGCGCTGGCCTATTACCAGAACGAGGACCGGGTGGCGGAAATCCTCAACGCGGTGGCCCGGCCCTTCGGCCTCCGCTTCGGCTACGACCACGTGCAGGACCCGGTCCACAAGCATGGCGAGGACCCCTATATGGTCGTCACCCGCCGGGTGAACGGCGTACCGAGCGTCGCCCGGGTGCTGCTGCCCTACGCCGCTCCCGTCCATCTGGAGGACCGGGCAACCCTCCAGGTGCTGGTGGAAGCCGAGTCCACCGCCCAGGTGCCGTCGGGGTCCCGGGTGCTGGCCGCCCAGGCCCGGCACGGACGGGGGACCTTCATCGCCGTCGGCACCTGTGTGTTCTGGGACAACTACGCCATCACCGCGTACGACAACCTGGCCTTCGCGTTCTATCTGCTGGGTGTGCCCCACGACATCCAACGGGAGGGATAAGCCCATGACCTTTCGCATGCCGGACGGGGCCTCGCTGACAGGCGCTACCTTGCGGGTACGGAATCTGGAACGCATGCGCGCCTTCTGGTGCACCGTCCTGGACCTGGAGGAAGTAGCCCGGGAGGGAAGCACCGTCCATCTGGCCCCAGTGGGCCGGGCCTTCACTCTGACCCTGCTGCACGACCCCGATGCCCCCTTACGCGCGCAACCCAGCATCGGGCTGTATCACATCGCCCTGCTACTTCCTCATCGCGCCGCCCTGGCCGCCACGGCCCGACGCCTGCTGGCGGGAGACACCCTGTTCGAGGGCGCGTCGGACCACGGGGTCTCCGAAGCCCTGTACTTCCGGGATCCCGAAGGCAACGGCCTGGAGCTCTATCGGGACAAGCCCCGCTCCCAATGGCCGCGCCCCACCCGGGGCGAAGGGGTGGCCATGGTCACCCGCCCCCTTGACCTGGAGGATTTGCTCCAGGAAGCCCGGCAGGAGACGCCCCTTCCCCCCGAAACCCGCTTCGGGCATCTGCACTTGCACGTGCCCGACCTGGACGAAGCTGAGGCCTTCTTCGCGGGCGTCCTGGGGTTGAAGGTCACCCAGCGCTCCTACCCCGGGGCCCGGTTCTTCGCCGCCGGGGATTACCATCATCACATCGGGACCAACATCTGGGCGCGGGGACGCCGAGCCCCTGCAGGCGCCACCGGTTTGGTCTCCTACACCTGGCAGGCACCTCCGGGCACCCTGCCGCGGTTGCGGGACCACGTGCGCGGCCTGGGAAGGGTCTTTCAGAAGCGAAACGGGGGCGTGGAAATGGCGGACCCCACTGGATGCATCGTGCGGGTCACGGAGGGGGAGGGCTCGTAACCGACGCCTCGTCCGGGGCATCGGATACCTGGAAATAGTACCCGAACCCCCGCTGATTGTGGATGTAGCGGGGCCGTTCCGGGTCGGGCTCGATTTTCTTGCGCAGGTGCCAGATGTACCGCCGCACGTACCCCACCTCGTCCACGTACTCGGGTCCCCACACCTTGCGCACGATTTCCTCGGGGGAAAATACCCGTCCCGGCTGTTCCATCAAGGTGACGAGGAGCTTGAATTCCGTGGGCGTCAACCGCAGGAGCTGACCGCGGCGGGTCACCCGTCGGGTGGCCAGGTCCACCACCAGGTCCCCGGCTTGCAGGATGCCGGCGTCCACCTGTCCCTTGTGGCGGACCCGGTTGAGCACCGCGCGCACGCGTGCGGCCAGTTCCGCGAAGGAGAAAGGCTTGGTGACGTAATCGTCCGCGCCCAGGGTGAAACCCCGCAGGATGTTGGCCTCCTCGTTGCGCACGGTAAGCATGATGACCGGCACATCGGAAACGTCCCGCAGACGGCGCAACGCGGTCCAGCCGTCCATCTTGGGCATGGTCACATCCAGCAGGACCAAATCCGGCTGCACCGCGCGAAAACGTTCCAGACCTTCCTGGCCGTTGCGGGCGGTGGCCACCCGATAGCCCAATCCGGTGAAGTAACTCTCCAGCAATTCGACCAGAGCCTCATCGTCGTCAATGATGAGCAGGGTCTCCGGCATAGGCCGCTGCCTCCTCTTCCGACGCGTGTTCCGGGTCCCCTTCCGGCTCCACCTCAGGGGCAATGGGCATTTCCAGATGGAACCGGCTTCCCGGCCCTTGCGGGTCATCCCAGACCGGGCTCTCCACCCACAAACGCCCCCGATGCAATTCCGCCAGACGACGCGTGAGGTACAGGCCCAACCCCCAACCCGAAGATTCCCGCCGCTCGCCCTGCACGATTTGGGAGAAGGGGGTGAAGAGATGGTGTTGCTTGTCGGGCGGGATGCCCGGTCCGTGGTCGGTGATGGTGATGTCGACGTATTGGGAGGAACGGGGATGGACCTGGATGTGAATCGGCGAGCCCGGCGGGGTGTACTTCACCGCGTTGCCGATGAGATTGCGCAGCATCTCCTCCAGGTACACCTCGTCAGCCCACAGGGGTGGCAGGTGTTCCGGCACCACAATGTCGACAGGACGCTGCTGAACCAGGGAATCCACCACCCGTTGCAACAACGGCCGCAACGCCACCGGACCGCAATTCAAATGAAGCTTGCCTGCCTCCAGGCGCGACACCTGCAAGATGCGTCCTACCAAACGGGTCAGCCGAGCCACCTCCCCCTGGAGGAAGACCAGGCGCTGTTGCGCATCCGGGGGAAGGGTTTCCCGCCCTTGCAGCAGGAGTTCCAGACCGCCGTTGATGGTGGTCAGGGGCGTGACCAGTTCATGGGAAACCAGGGCAATGAAATCCGACTTCAGGCGGTCCAATTGCCGGAGCTCTCGATTGGCCTGCTCCAGGGCCCGGTTCTTGGCCTCCAGCTCGCAGGTGCGTTCGGCCACCAGATGCTCCAGATTCTGGTTGAGCTCGTGCAAATGGAGCAACGCCTGCTTCCAGAGGACGAAGAACCGGGTGGTGAGGGTCAGGATGAGGAAAATTAACACCGGACCCAGAAAGCCGAAAACCAGAACCTCGGCGGAGAAATTGAGCAGGCGTTGTTCCGCATACCGGGTGGAGAAGACGTGTTCCCAGATTTCGAACAGCCAGGCAATCAGGCTGAGGAAAACAGGCACGCTCCAGCGCAAATAGTGTACGAAGCGCACGCTGCGCTCCAGAGCTTCCGGACCGGAAGAGGTCTGGACCCACAGGACCCGCCACCGCTGCATCATTCACTCCTTTCGAAAAACCCGGGGTCACCGTTGAGTATAGCCCTGCGTCCGGCCCCTCCTGACGCGCCCTTTGGCCTGGTGCAGCCCGAGCGGGAGGGGGATTTGGGGACTTCCCCACCTGAATCGCGCCCTTCGTCCCCTGGACCTTCCGGAGATTTGGACCAGAGTTGGGACGACCTTTGGAGGGGGCATCCTCCTTCAAACGCATAGGCATGACCGGCCCCTGGGCCGCAGAAGATAAGGGGACACTGTGAGCAATGGCCTCGCGGCTGCCCACATGATCTCCGCCGCGACGCAATTGCGACACACAGGGAAACCTTTTTGACCCTTTGTGACATGCGTCCCCCATGGCCGGTGGCCTATAGTGCTATCGGAGATTCCGGTCAGGAGGTTGACCCCATGAACCTGAAACATCGCTGGATTTGGATGGGAGCGGGCGTGCTGCTGCTTCTCGGAAGCCTGGCGGCCTGCCAACAGGCTCCTTCCCCCGCCGCACCCGAGACGCCCGCGCCGGCCACGACCAAGGAAAACATCCCCACAGCCGCGGAAGAGGTCACCCCGGCCTTTCAGGTCGCGAGCTTCCAGGACGCCCTGGTCAAAGCCAAGGAAGCAGCCGCCGCGGGCAACGAAGACGAGGCCGTGGGCTACCTGCAAGCCGCACTGGAACTGGCCGAGGGGGAGGCCGAACAGGGATTGGTCCAGGAACTCTTAGAAGATGCGCGCGCGGGCGAGATGGAAGAAGTCGTGGAAGACATCGAGACCTATCTACAAAGCGGCGAAGCGACCCTGGAAACCGTCCTCGAAGAGGCGCTGGAAGCCGCCCAGGCAGGGGATGAGGACCGGGTCCTGCATGAACTGAACGAGGCCCTGAAGGTAGCGGCCACCGAAGCGGAGAAGGGCTTCATCCAGGAACTCCTCCAGGACGCGGCCCAGGGAGACCTGGAGGAGGTGGCCGAGGACCTGGAAATCTTCCTCAACAAGCGGGCCGGAGGCATCGGTGGACCGGAAGTCGACAAGGCCCAACAGCTGTACATCCAGCTGGGATGCTTCTCCTGCCACGGGGCCCAATATGAGGGAAGCATCGGCCCCATCGTCGCGGGCATGCCCGCCGACGAAATCAAAGCCGCGGTGCGCTCCGGCTTCCCCGAGGCCGAGGTTCCCATGCCGGCCTTCTCCCCGCAGCAAATCAGCGACGAGGACCTGGAGTTGCTGGCCGACTTCCTCAGCCGCCTGACCCTGGACGACATCGGGGTCCATATCCCGGAGGAAACGGCGAACCACTTACAATTGGCCTGGGAAGCCCTGGAAGCGGAAGACAAGGCCGGCGTGGAGCAGCACCTCCAGGCCGCGCTGGATGCCCTGCCGGAGGACGGTCCCGAAGGGCTGCGGGTGACGCTGGAGGACTTGTTGGAGGACCTGGGCGAAGAAGAGGAGTGGGTCGAAGGCCTGGCACATCATCTCGAATTCCTCGTCGGAGCCTCAGGAGACCACTAACCCCCCACCCCTCCTGTGCGAAAGCCAGGGCCGACGGGATTGCCCGTCGGCCCTGGGCTTTTCGCGACGGACTTCAGCCGCCGCAAAGGATTCCAAGATTCGTTTCGGGCGACAAGGTCCGCCTGCGCCAAAGCGGCAAAGGCGAGAAATCGCTCCGGCAAAGCCTGAACCTTCCTTCCGCGAAGGCCCACCCTCCGGGCTGCCGGGGTTGCCGGGCTTAACCTTCGCCGGACTCGTAATACAGGCGGAAAATGCGGTCGTACAGGGCCAGGAGCAGGCGGCGCACAGGTTTCCAGTGGGCCAGCCGCTTCCCTATTCCCATGGACCGGCGGGCGGGGGAAGGGGTTCGGGGCTTGGTGCGCAAGGAGGAAGGCACCCGGTTGCCCATGTGGT